>JAOPUQ010000049.1 GCA_025963425.1 Modestobacter sp.
CACCGACTGGGGACCGTTGCCGCGCCGGCGTTGCAGTACCGGTTGCAGTAGTCAGGCGACCTTGGCGACTCGAGCTCATCGTGTAGGACGGGCTCGCCAGCTGGGCTTTCAGGCTCCGTGAAGATCAAGTGTCGCCTCTGCCAGAGCAGCCGCCGGTGTGAACTGCAGTTTCGCTGGACGGTCGAGTGGCCTGCTGATGAGACGCGCGGTGCCGACCCAGCCCCTGACCAGCGCTTTCCCGGAGGCAGGCAGCCCATCCGATCCATGACCCCTTGACCGGGGGTCAAGTGCGCGCAAAAAGCGGGCCGACCTCACGGCCGACCCGCCTCTGACCTGCGGTTTCTCTGTCGGGCTGACAGGATTTGAACCTGCGACCCCTTGACCCCCAGGTAGCGGCGGCCCGTCCGCTGCTGTTCGGGGTTGTGCCGTTGTCGCTGGTGAGGGCCGAGTGACGGTCGCCGGCGTTCCCGTTGGTTCAGGCTCGTTCGTGCCGCGTTGCTGTACCGGTTGCTGTACGCGGCCTTCAGCGAGCTGTCGTCTGCTGGCCGAAGGGGATGCCCTCGAGCCGAAGGCCCGGATGGCGGCCGTCTTCAGGCGACGGGGGTCTAGTCAAGGCTTGCAGTCGACCGCGGAACGGCACGCTGGCCGGTCAGGGCCTAGAGACCTGAAAGCTGGTGGCCAGCTTGGCCGTGGAATCGCCGCCGACCCAGACGTCGAAGGTGGAGGCATCGAGAACCCAGCTCCACGGTGGTGTCCCTCTCGTCGCGTTGGCGTCCGCCATCGGTGCACGCGGTGTGGGACCCTCGGGTGGAGCGGTGGCCCGTCCCGGTTGAGCCGGTGTCTGGTCAATGGGACCAGGACGCCGTGTCCCGCGCCGCGGCGCCTGCGGCCCTACGATCGAGGTCGATGTCGAATCGGTCGCACCCGCAGGTCCAACTCGGGCAACAGCTGTATGCGGTCCTCGAGCAGTGCCGCAAGCCCGAGGTGCTCTGGGCCAAGCTCGCCACCGGTCACTACGACTGGCTCGGTGTGCGACGCAACGGCAAGTACGTCCTCGGTCGGCCGCGGCTGTCCGCCGTCGTCCCGGAGGACCCGGGTCCGCCACCGGACGATGCCACGTCACCGCACCGGATCGAGTCCCTGAGCCCACTCCAGCGTGTCCCCCGGTGGGAGGCGCACGCGACCCCGGAGGAGGCCAGCGAGACCTTCCGCAGGCTCGTGGTGGGTGACCCCGTCACACCGCTACGCTCCTCGGGGGTGTGGCGGGCTCGTCTGGTCCTGCACGGCCAGGCGGTCGAGGAGCGGTACGTCGTCCGCCCGCTCCCCCGGCTCCTGTGACCGGCCGATCCCGGCCCGGTCACCGCCTCGTCACCCCGAGGCCGACCCCCGGGGTGACGAGCGCGACGGACCCGACCGCTCACCCGCCGTGGACGCCCACCGGGGCCTCGTGGACGAAGTTGGCCGGGTGGTGCGTCCGGAAGTCGTCCTCGAGCTCCTCGAGCGACCGGCCTCGGGTTTCCGGTGCGAACTTCTTGACGAAGGTCAGCGAGCCGACGTTCACGACCGCGAACAACCCGAAGGTGAGGGTGGCCCCGAGTGTGGCGACCAACGGCGGGAAGGCGAAGGAGATAGCGGCGTTGACCGTCCACAGGACGAACACCGCGATGCCCATCGCGAAGCCACGGATCGTCATCGGGAAGATCTCCGAAAGCAGCAGCCAGACCAGCGTGCCGATGAACGTCTGCACGAAGAAGACGACGATCAGCATCGCGGCCAGGATCAAGTAGCTGCGGAAGCCCGACTCCGGAAGGAGGAAGGACAGCGCCAGGACAGCATGCCCGGCCGCCACACCGGTGAACCCGGTGAGCAGCAGGGGCCGGCGGTTGATCCGACCGATCAGGACGATCCCCAGAATCGTGCCGACGATCGCCACGACACCGACGGTGATGGTGAGGATGAGGGACGCGCTCGCCCCGAGACCCGTCGACTCGAGGATCGTCGGCGCGTAGTAGTTCACGGTGTTGATGCCGGTCGCCTGCTGCACCGCGGCGAGCCCGCAGCCGATAAAGAGGATGCGGCGCATCCAGGGAAACGCCCGCAGGTCACGCAGGGCCGCGCCCTTGTCCTCGGACACGTCACGCTTCGCGTGCTGGGTGATGACGTTGTACTCCTCGGACGCCTCCGCCGGGTCGCGGCTCAGGCCGAGGACGTGCCTCGTCTCGTCGAACCGCCCCCGCACGGCATACCAGCGCGGTGACTCCGGGAGGAAGAACATCCCGACGAACAGACCCACCGCCGGGATGATGGCGACGCTGAGCATCCACCGCCAGACGTGCGGGTCCTTGATGAGCGCGTCCAGGAGCGCGTTCATCGCGAAGGCGAGGAACTGGCCGGTCACGATCATCAACTCGTTGATGGTCACCATGCGCCCCCGCCGCTCGGCGGGTGCCATCTCGGCGAGATACAGCGGGCACGTCACCGCAGCAGCCCCGACGCCGAACCCGAGCAGGATCCGGCCCGCGGTCATCACGCCCACGTTGGGCGCCGTCGCACAGATCAGGGCCCCGACGAGGAACAGTCCCGCGCAGACGAGGAGGCTGCCCTTCCGGCCGAGCTTGTCGGCGAGCTTGCCACCGAGCAGGGCGCCGAACGCGGCGCCGGGAAAGAGCAGGGAGCTGACGACGACGGCCTCGGAGAAGGTCGTCAGGTTGAGGTCGTCCTTCATGTAGAGCAGGGCGCCGGAGATGACGCCGGTGTCGTAGCCGAACAGCAGCCCGCCGAGGGTGGAGATCACCGTCAGCTTGATCAGGAACCGGTTGTGCGCAGATGAGCGCGACGCTCCGGCGGAGGTTCCGCGGGAGCCGCCGTGAGAGGAGTGCATCGCCGACATGGCGCCTCTTTCCGGGTGGAGGCCATCGTGGCCCGGGACATGGGGGTGGGACATGCAGGTGGAGCTTCCGTGCGCGGTCGGGATCGGGATCGGTTGTGCGGATCGGTGATCCGCACGTCGGGCTCGGGGGTCGGTGCCCGCCGGGGCGCGGTCGAGGTCGCTCGTCCGGCGGTCAGGGGCCGCGGCGACGGAAGAGGACCCGGATGGCCGACCGTCGGCAGGACGTTCCTCGTGCTGACCCGGTCCGCGAGGCGGACGGCCACCGCGCCCGGCGGCGAGCCGGACGCCGGCTGCTGGGACGGCCGGGGATGATGGCCCCATGAGCCGATGGGGACGGGAGCGGCGTCCGTCCCTGCGCGGCCTGGCCCCCGGGTTGCTGCTCCTGGTACGCAGACGCGGACGGTCCGCGGTCCTGCGCGCGCTGCGGATGACGGGCGCGACCGTGGCCGCCTTCCTCGTCGCCCAGCTGGCCGGACTGCACACCCCGCCGCCGCTGATCGCCGCGCTCACTGCACTGCTGGTGGTGCAGGCCACGTTGACCAGCACCCTGGTCAACGGGGTCCAGCGGGTCCTCGCCGTGGTGTCCGGGGTGGCCTTGGCCGTGCTGTTCGTGGCGGTCGTGGGGCTCACCTGGTGGAGTTTGGCTGTGCTTGTCGCGGCGTCGATCCTCGTCGGCCAGCTCCTCCGGCTGGGTCCCCACCTGGTGGAGGTGCCGATCAGCGCCATGCTGGTCCTGGGGGTGGGTGCCTCGGGAGTGGAGTCCGTTGGCGGGAACCGCGTGCTGGAGACGCTCATCGGCGCGGCCGTGGGCATGCTCGTCAACGTGGTCTTCCCGCCCGGGGTCCAGACCCGGTACGCGGCCCAGTCGGTCGAGAGGTTCGCCGATGAGATCGGCGCGCTGCTGGACCACGCGGCCGGCGCGCTGTTCGCCGGGCCCGTGACCGCTGAGCAGTCGGCACGCTGGCTCTACGATGCCCGCCGCCTCAACCGGCACGTGCCCCGGCTGGACCGTGCGCTCGCCCACGCGGAGGAGAGCCGTCGGCTCAACCTCCGGGCCCTGCGCAGCCCGCCGGTGGCGCCGGGGATGCGTCCCGGGCTGGATGCCCTCGAGTACACGTCGGTCTCGCTTCGGACGCTGTTCCGCGCGATCGATGACGCCACCCGTGAGAGGACGGGCACGCAGGACGACGGCGACTACGCCGAGACCATCCGGCTCACCACCGGGAGCCTGCTGGAGCGCATGGGCACCGTGGTCCGCGAGTTCGGCTGCCTCCTGACGACGGGACCCGTGCATGCGGACGTCCCCGGCGGGGGCCGGCTGTCCGGCGCCCTGGCGGCGCTCCGCAGCGGTCGGGCTCTGGTAGCCGACCTGCTCCTCAGCGACCCGCGTAGCAGGACGGGGCTGTGGGAACTGAATTCCGCGCTGCTGACGACCGTCGACCGCATGCTCGACGAGCTCGGTCCCGGCCTCCCGCAGACTGCCACGGTGCCCACCGTGAAGGCCCGGATGGCTGCGCTGCAGGCCGCGCAGCGGCTGCGCCTGGGCCATCGCACCCCCTGATTCCACCGCTCGGTCGGTCGGGACGACCCGGTGTCGTGCTGACATGACGGCTCCTCCGGACGGACGGGCGCGGGTGGACGACGACAGGTGGACGACGACGGGGGGACGACGACGGGGGGTCAGAGGTCGCCGTCCAGGAACTGGGCTCGTCCCAGCCCGAAGGACCAGTCCTCGCGGGTGTTGCCCATGACCGACACGACGAGGTCGCCGGCGGGCAGCCCGGTGACCTCCCCGAGCCGCCGGCACAGACCGGCGTAGAGCGCTCGCTTCTGCTCCTCGGAACGCCCCTGCTGGAAGACCTGCAGGACTACCAGGTCGTCGGTGCGCTCGATCCCGAGCCCTGTGTCCTCGCAGATCAGCTGGCCCGGACGGTGCTCGGCGATGACCTGGTACCGGTCCCGCGGCGGCGCGGCGAAGACATCGAGCATGACCTCCTGAACCGTGTCGGCGAGCAGCCGCAACTGCGCAGGAGTGCGCCGTCCCTCGATGACGTCGATGCGCACCAACGGCATGGGGAACCTCCTCGACGAGCGGCCAGCCGAGGTGACCCCGGCCACATGCCGAGGGACTATGTCAGGACATCAAGACTTTGTCGAGAGTCGGTCCGAGAGGGGCTCAGCGGCCGACGAGGGTGGTCTCGAAGTCATAGCGGGAGGCCCGGTACACGTGCCGGCCGTGCTCCACGGCAGCACCCTGGTCGTCGAACGCCGTGCGCTCCATGGTCAGCAGGGCCGACCGTGGCGGCTCCTCGAGCAGGCGCGCCTCGTCCGCCCGGGCGAGCCGGGCACCGATCCGCTGATGTGCCACGCGCAGGTGCACACCCTGGGTGCGCAGGTACTGGTAGAGCCCGCGTTCGGTGAGGTCCTCCAGCGTCGGCTCGAAGCGGCCGGGCAGGTAGTTGGTCAGCATGGCGAGCGGCTCGCCGCGGGTCCGGCGCAGCCGGCGCAGGGCCACCACCTCCGCCCCGACGGCGAGGTCCAGCTCCTCTGCGATGTCCGCGGGCGCCGGGAGCCGCTCCAGCGAGAGGATCTCCGTGGTCGGCGCTTCGCCACCGCGGGCGAGGTCGTCATAGAGGCTGGTCAGCTCCACCGACCGTCGGACGTGCGGCTGGATCACCTGCGTGCCCACCCCGCGCTTGCGGACGAGTAGACCCTTGTCGACGAGCTCCTGGACGGCTCGGCGGACGGTCGGGCGGGAGAGCCCATGGTTCTCGGCCAGCAGGATCTCGTTTGCCAGCCGCGAACCGGCGGGCAGCGTGCCGTCGGTGATCGCGTCCTCGATGGCCTTCGCGAGCTGGAAGTACAGCGGGGTCGGGCTGGAGCGGTCGATTTCGAAGGTCGGCGTGACGGCCACCTGGTCCTCCTCGTCCGGGCGCCGGCGGAGCGACTCCCGGCGGCTCCACCCGCACGATCGCATCCTCCCCTGGGTCGCGACCTCCCTCGTCGGGGTGATGAGACGTTCCGTGAGCTGATGTCCTTATGTCCTGACAAAGTCTTGACGACGCGATGTGCCGAGGCGCACAGTGCTGGAGGCACTCGCCGGACGACGGACAGAACGGAGCCGACCGTGGAGAACCAGCCCGACGTGGTCGTGATGGGCCGGAGCGGCGTCGACATCTACCCGCTGCAGATTGGGGTCGGCCTGGAGGATGTCGAGACGTTCGGCAAGTTCCTGGGTGGCAGTGCGGCCAACGTGGCCGTCGCGGCCGCTCGCCTCGGGCGCTCCCCTGCGCTGATCACCGGCGTCGGCGACGACCCGTTCGGTCGATTCGTCCGCCGCGCGCTGCGCGACCTCGGGGTCGACGACCGTCTCGTCGTCGTCGACCGCGAACACCCCACCCCGGTGACGTTCTGCGAGATCTTCCCGCCCGACGACTTCCCGTTGTACTTCTACCGCCGGCCCACGGCGCCCGACCTGCAGGTCCGACCGTGGGACGTCGACCTCGACGCCGTCCGTGCAGCAGAGCTGTTTTGGGCGACGGTGACCGGCTTGTCCGAGGAGCCGAGCCGGTCGGCTCACCACTCCGCCTGGGAGGCGCGGGGCCGACGCCGGCACACCGTGCTGGACCTGGACTACCGGCCGATGTTCTGGTCCTCGACGGAGGAAGCATCGGCCCAGGTCCGCGCCGCACTCCCCCACGTCACGGTCGCCGTCGGCAACCGGGAGGAGTGCGAGGTCGCCGTCGGAGAGACCGATCCCGACCGGGCGGCCGACGCCCTGCTCGAGGCCGGGGTGGAGCTGGCCGTGGTCAAGCAGGGACCGCGAGGTGTCCTCGGCAAGACCCGGACCGAGCGGGTCGTCGTCCCGCCCACACCGGTCGACGTCGTCAACGGCCTGGGTGCCGGCGACGCGTTCGGCGGCTCCCTGGTCCACGGTCTGCTCACCGGACGCCCACTCGAGGTCCTGCTGCGGAATGCCAACGCGGCCGGCGCGATCGTCGCCTCGCGACTGGAGTGCTCGACCGCCATGCCGACCGCGGCGGAGGTCGACGCGCACGTGGCCGCCCACGCTCCGCACCTGCCCGTCACCCGACTGGAGGACACCCATGTCTGACACCGCCCTCGACGTCCGCACCGTTGCGACGACCGCACCGGTGTGCACGACCTACGCCGAGGTGACCGAGCTGCGCAGTCGGCACCCCGAGGCCATCGCGCAGGCCCTGGCGACCCGGCGCAGGCGGTCCTCGTTCCTCCCCGAGGACGGGCGGCTCATGCTCGTGGCCGCGGACCACCCGGCCCGTGGAGCGCTCGCCGCGCAGGGCAGGCCCACTGCCATGAACAACCGCGCGGACATGCTCGACCGGCTGCGCGCCGCCCTCGCGCGGCCCGGCGTCGACGGCCTGCTCGCTACGGCCGACATCGCCGAGGACCTGCTGCTGCTCGGCGCCCTGGAGGACAAGGTCGTCGTCGCGTCGATGAACCGGGGCGGTCTGGCCGGCTCGGTGTTCGAGATGGACGACCGGATGACCGGCTACGACGTGCGGGGTGTGGTCGACGCCCGGTTCGAGGCGGCCAAGATGCTCAACCGCTTCGACCTCGACGACCCCGGCACGGTCATCTCGTTGGAGGCGGCCGGCCGCGCGGTGACCGACCTGGCCCGCGCGGGGCTGGTGGCCATGCTCGAGCCGTTCCTCTCCCGACGGGTCGACGGCCGGGTCGTCAACGACCTGTCCCCCGACGCGGTGATCAAGAGCATGCACATCGCGCAGGGCCTGGGCGCCACGTCCGCCTACACCTGGCTGAAGCTCCCCGTGGTCGCCCAGATGGAACGGGTCATGGAGGCGACGACGCTGCCGACCCTGTTGTTGGGCGGCGACCCCTCCCACCGGCCGGAGGAGACCCACGCGCAGTGGCGTGACGCCCTCGCGCTGCCCTCGGTGCGCGGCCTTGTGGTCGGCCGGACGCTGCTCTACCCGCCCGACGACGACGTGGCCGCCGCGGTGGACACCGCCGTCGCCCTCGTGCACTGAGCCGGACGCGGCCGCCACCGTGACGACCACCGCCAGCGACACGCACAGGCTCCACCTGCCCGCCGCCTCCGGCCCGTACGCGCTGCAGGTGACTCCCGAGTCCGCCGGCTGGAGGCACTCCAGCCTCCGGGTGCTCGAGCTGATGGCCGGCGCCGCACACACGCTCCTCACCGGGGAGGACGAGGTCCTCGTCGTCCCGCTCGCCGGCGGTTGTGAGGTCGAGTGCGAGGGCCGGACCCTGACCCTCTCCGGCCGGAGCGGCATCCTCGCCGGGCCGACCGACTTCGCCTACCTGCCGCGCGAGGCGACCGCCGTGCTGCGCAGCCCCGCCGGAGGTCGGTTCGCGCTCTGCGGCGCGCGGGCTGCCCGTCGCCTGCCGGCGCGGTACGGCCCGGCCGCCGACGTGCCGGTCGAGCTGCGCGCGGCCGGCCGGTGCAGCCGGCAGGTCAACAACTGCGCCACCGCCGGTGTGTTCGAGGCCGACTCGATCATCGCCTGCGAGGTGATCACCCCGGGCGGGAACTGGTCCTCCTACCCGCCGCACGAGCACGACGAGACCACCGAGATCGAGAACGAGCTCGAGGAGGTCCACTACTTCGAGATCGCCCCGGGGCACGACCTCTACTACCTCAACGTCATGGCCGGCCCCGGCCTCAACGTCATGGCCGGCCCCGGCGCCGAGCGCGCCTGGCGGATCGTTGACGACCCGGCGCACGCCTGGATCCGCGGCACCTGGGCCGACCAGCCCGTCGACCCGCGACTCCCGCTGCACTCCCCCGCCAGCACCAGCCCGAACGGAGCCTCCCCGTCGTGAGCACGTCCTTCCCGCCGGCCGCCCCCATCCAGACCGTGCGCCTGACCGTCGCCCAGGCGGTCGTCCGGTTCCTCCCGCAGCAGTACACCGAGCGCGACGGGCAGCGGCGGCGCCTGTTCGCCGGCTGTTTCGGCATCTTCGGCCACGGCAACGTGGCGGGCCTCGGCCAGGCGCTGTTGCAGGCCGAGGTGACCGACCTTGACGCCGGCCGGGAGCGGTCACTGCCCTACGTGCTGGGCCGCAACGAGCAGTCCGTCGTGCACACGGCCGTGGCGTACGCCCGCGCCAAGGACCGGCTGCAGACCTGGGCCGTCTCGACCAGCGTCGGCCCGGGCGCGACCAACATGATCACCGGCGCCGCGCTGGCCACGATCAACCGGCTGCCGGTGCTCCTGCTGCCGGCGGACACCTTCGCCACCCGGAGTGCGGGCTCGCTCCTGCAGGAGCTCGAGCTCCCCGGCAGCGGCGACGTCACCGTCAACGACGCCTTCCGCCCGGTGTCACGCTACTTCGACCGGGTGTGGCGACCCGAGCAGCTCCCCGGGGCCCTGCTCGGCGCGATGCGGGTGCTCACCGACCCGGCCGAGACCGGGGCGGTCACCGTCTGCTTCCCGCAGGACGTGCAGGCGGAGGCATACGACTGGCCGGTCGAGCTGTTCAGCGAGCGCACCTGGCACGTAGGCCGGCCGGTGCCCGAGGCTGCCGCACTCCAGCGCGCCGTCGAGGTCATCCGGTCCGCCCGCCGCCCGCTCGTCATCGCCGGTGGTGGCGTCATCTACTCCTGGGCGTCCGAGGCTCTGGACGCCTTCGCCACCGCCACCGGCGTCCCGGTCGCGCAGACCCAGGCGGGCAAGGGCGCACTGCCCTACGACCACCCGCAGTCGGTCGGCGCCATCGGCTCCACCGGGACGACTGCGGCCAACGCGCTGGCCCGCGAGGCCGACGTGGTTATCGGCATCGGCACCCGGTACCAGGACTTCACCACCGCGTCCCGGACGGCGTTCAACGACCCCGACGTCCGCTTCGTCAACGTCAACGTCGGCTCGCCCGACGCCGCGAAGCACGCGGGGGTGGCGGTGCATGCCGACGCCCGCGAGGCACTGACCGCTCTCACCGCGGCCCTGTCCGGCTGGTCGGTCGACGACGCCCGCCGGCAGCGCACCGCCGAGCTGGCCGCAGAGTGGGAGGCGACCGTCGAGCGCGCCTACCACCCGGAGGTGCCCAGCGCCGGCGAGGGGGGCCGGCTCACCCAGAACGAGGTCATCGGCGTGGTCAACGAGGTCTCCGCGCCCCGTGACGTCGTCGTCTGCGCTGCGGGGTCCATGCCCGGCGACCTGCACAAGATGTGGCGCACGCGCGACCGCAAGGGTTACCACGTCGAGTACGGCTACTCCTGCATGGGCTATGAGATCCCCGGCGGCATCGGCATCAGCATGGCGAGCCCCGACCGGGACGTCTTCGTCATGGTCGGCGACGGCTCCTACCTGATGATGCCCACCGAGCTGGTGACCGCCGTCCAGGAGGGCGTCAAGGTCATCGTCGTCCTGGTGCAGAACCACGGCTTCGCCTCGATCGGCGCACTGTCGGAGCAGCTCGGCTCGCAGCGCTTCGGCACCCGCTACCGCTACCGCTCCTCGTCCGGCCGGCTCGACGGCGACGTGCTCCCTGTCGACCTGGCCGCCAACGCCGCCAGCCTCGGCGTCGATGTCCTGCACGCCGAGGACGGGCCCAGCCTGGAGGCGGCGCTGCGGAAGGCAAAAGCGAGCGACCGCGCCACGGTCGTGCACGTCGAGACCGACCCGCTGGTCGACGCACCGTCCAGCGAATCGTGGTGGGACGTGCCGGTCAGCGCGGTCTCCGAGCTGGAGAGCACGCGGACCGCCCGCGCCGAGTACGACCGCTGGAAGGCCGTCCAGCGCCCCTACCTCAAGCCCAGCCAGCCCTGACCCCGGCTCGACCCGTACCTATCAGGAGGAGGACCTCATGAGCGCGGACAGCGATGCGGCGCCCGCGGCAGCACAGCACCGGACCAGCCGGATCAGGATTGGGTCGGCACCCGACTCGTGGGGCGTCTGGTTCCCCGACGACCCCCAGCAGGTGCCGTGGGAACGGTTCCTGGACGAGGTCAGCGGGTGCGGCTACGAGTGGATCGAGCTCGGCCCCCACGGCTACTTGCCCACCGACCCGGCACGGCTGGGCGAGGAGCTCACCTCCCGCAACCTGCGGGTCTCGGCGGGCACGGTCTTCGAGCACCTGCACCGGCCCGACTCGTGGGACGACGTCTGGGGTCAGGTCGGGGACGTCGCCGCGCTGACCCAGGCGATGGGCGGCACGCACGTCGTCGTCATCCCCGACGTGTGGAGGGACCACAAGACCGGCGAGGCACTCGAGCCACGCGAGCTGAGCGATGACGCCTGGCAGCGCCTGGCCGCCGGCATGGACCGGCTGGGCAGGGCCGTGCAGGACGAGTACGGCCTGCAGATCGCCTTCCACCCGCACGCCGACAGCCACGTCGGGTACCAGCGGGACATCGAGCGCTTCCTCGCCGAGACCGACCCGCAGTACGTGCCGCTGTGCCTGGACACCGGGCACGTCAGCTACTACGGGGGCGACAACCTCGACCTCATCCGCCGCTACCCCGAGCGCATCGGCTACCTGCACCTCAAGCAGGTCGACCCCGCCGTCGTCGACCGGGTCCTGGCCGAGGACATCCCTTTCCCGCAGGCCGTGCAGCTGGGCGCCATGACCGAGCCGCCGGGCGGGGTGCCGGACCTGCCCCCGCTGCTCGAGGCCGTCGAGGAACTGGGGCTCGACGTCTTCGCGATCGTCGAGCACGACCTCTACCCGTGCGACCCGGACCTGCCGTTCGGCATCGCGCAGCGCACACACCGGTTCATCGGCTCCTGCGGGTTGCGCTCGCTGGAGATCGGCACCCCCACCACCTCACAGGAGCAGCAGGCATGACCACCACCGAGACCGCCGCCGGCGTGCTGCCGGTCCTGGCCGACGTCCCCCCGACCGAGCTGCGGGTCGCCGTGCTCGGCGTCGGGATGATGGGCGCCGACCACGTGGCCCGCCTGCAGAGCCGGATCTCCGGCGCCCGCGTGGTGGTGGTGAGCGACGCCTTCGCCGAGAAGGCCGACGGGGTCGCCGCCGGCGTCCCGGGCTGCCGGGTGGTCGCCGACCCCCCGGCCGCGATCGCCGACCCGGAGGTCGACGCCGTGGTCATCGCCACTCCCGGCCAGTTCCACCAGGACCAGGTGCTGGCGTGCATCCAGCACGGGAAACCGGTGCTGTGCGAGAAGCCGCTGACCATGGACGCGGAGAGCTCGCTGGCCGTCGTCCGGGCCGAGGACGAGTACGCCGCGCGCACCGGCCGGCGACTGGTCCAGGTCGGCTTCATGCGCCGGTTCGACCCGGAGTATGCGCAGCTGCGCGCGCTGATCGCCTCCGGGGAGATCGGCGAGCCGCTGGTCATGCACTGCGCGCACCGCAACCCGTCCGTTCCCTCGCACTTCACCAGCGAGATGATGATCACCGACTCGGTGGTGCACGAGGTGGACGTCGCGCGCTTCCTCCTCGACGAGGAGGCCGCCGCGGTGACCGTGCTCAGACCGCGGGCGACCCGGCACGCGGTCGCCGGCGAGTCCGACCCACTGTTCGTGCTCCTCGAGATGGCCAGTGGGCGGATGGTCGACGTGGAGTGCTTCGTCAGCACCGGGATCGCCTACGAGGTGCGCACCGAGGTGGTCGCCGAGGACGGCATCGCCCTCATCGGGCTCGACACCGGACTGGTGCGGCAGAGCCGTGGCCCGGCCGGGGCCGTCCGCAGCAGCACCATCACCCCCAGCTTCAAGGAGCGGTTCGGCCGCGCCTACGACATCGAGGTGCAGCGCTGGGTGGACGCGGCCCGCCGCGGGGGGATAGACGGCCCGGGGGTCTGGGACGGCTACGCGGCCGCCGTGGTCGCCGAGGCCGGCGTCCAGGCCCTGCGCACCGGCGGTCGCACCGAGGTCCGGATGGCGCAACGGTGAGGATCGCCCTGGACCCGCAGATGCTGCGGACCACGCCGCTGCTGGAGCTCCCCGACGTCGTGGCCCGGATGGGCTACGAGTGGATGGAGCTCTCGCCGCGGGCGGACTTCATCCCCTTCTTCCAGCACCCCCGCGTCGACCTGGCCACCGTCCGGTCGTTCCGGTCGCGGCTGGCCGACGCCGGTGTCGGGGTCACCTCGCTGCTGCCGGTGATGCGCTGGGCCGGGCCGGGCGAGGCGGAACGTCAGGCCGCCGTGCGCTACTGGCGGCGGGCCATCGAGATCTGTGCCGAGCTCGGCGTGGACACGATGAACTCCGAGTTCAACGGCCGCCCGGAGGCCCCGGAACTGGCCGAGGCCATGTTCTGGCGGTCGATGGAGGAACTGCTGCCGGTCTTTGAGCGCGAGGGCATCAAGCTGGCACTCGAGCCGCACCCCGACGACTTCATCGAGCTCGGGCACCCGGCGATCGACATGGTCCGCGGCATCGACTCCCCGTGCGTGTCCTTCCTCTACTGCCTGCCCCACACCTTCCACCAGGGCGACGACGCCCCCGGCATCATCGCGCACGCCGGCGACCTGCTCACCCACGTGCACGTCGCCGACTCGATGGACCACACCGCCTCCGACGGGTTGCGCTACATCACCAACCCGCCGGGCAACACGACCCGGGTCCACCAGCACGCCGAGATCGGCCGCGGCGACGTGGACTTCGACGAGGCGTTCGCCGCCCTGGCCCGGATCGGCTTCGACGGCGTGCTCACCACCTGCGTCTTCGGGTGGGACGACCAGGCGGTGGAGTCCGGCACCCGGATGCTCGGCGCCATCCGCGAACTGGTCACCAAGCACTTCCCCGACGGCACCACTCCCTGACCTGCACGAGCTGACCGAGAGAGGCACCCCATGCCCACCCTCATCCCGCACTGGATCGACGGCGCCCTCCGCGAGGGCACCAGCGGCCGCACCGCTGACGTCACCGACCCCGCGACCGGCGAGGTCACCGGCCAGGTCGCCCTGGCCAGCACCGAGGAGGTGGACGCCGCCGTCGCCGCGGCGACGGCCGCGTTCCCGCGCTGGCGGGACACCTCGCTGACCAAGCGCAGCGCAGTGCTCTTCACATTCCGGGAACTGCTCAACGAGCGGAAGCCCGAGCTCGCCGAGATCATCACCGCCGAGCACGGCAAGGTCCTCGACGACGCGCTCGGCGAGGTCTCCCGCGGCCAGGAGGTCGTGGAGTTCGCCTGCGGCGTGCCCCACCTGCTCAAGGGCGGCTTCACCGAGAACGCCTCGACCGGCGTCGACGTGCACTCGGTGCGCCAGCCCCTGGGACCGGTCGCGGTGATCAGCCCGTTCAACTTCCCGGCGATGGTCCCGATGTGGTTCTTCCCGGTCGCGATCGCCACCGGCAACACCGTGATCCTCAAGCCCAGTGAGAAGGACCCCTCCGCGGCACTGTGGGTGGCCGAGCTGTGGAAGGAGGCCGGGCTGCCCGACGGTGTCTTCAACGTCGTCCAGGGCGACAAGGTCGCCGTCGACCGACTGCTCGAGCACCCCGACGTCCAGTCCGTGTCCTTCGTCGGCTCCACTCCCATCGCCCGCTACGTCTACGAGAACGGCACCCGGGCCGGCAAGCGGGTGCAGGCCCTGGGCGGCGCCAAGAACCACATGCTGGTGCTGCCCGACGCCGACCTCGACCTGGCCGCGGACGCCGCGGTCAACGCCGGGTTCGGCTCGGCCGGCGAGCGGTGCATGGCCATCAGCACGCTGGTCGCCGTCGGCGGGGTCGGCGACGACCTGGTCGCGCGGATCGCCGCGCGCGCGGCCACCCTGCGCACCGGCGACGGGCGCCGCGGCTGCGACATGGGGCCGCTGGTCACCCGGGAGCACCGCGACCGGGTCGCCGGCTACATCGAGGCCGGCGAGGAGCAGGGCGCGAAGGTCGTCGTCGACGGCCGGGATGTGCAGCCCGACGGCGGCGGGAACGGCTTCTGGCTGGGCCCCACCGTCCTCGACCACGTGTCGACCGACATGACCGTCTACACCGACGAGATCTTCGGCCCGGTGCTCGTGGTGCTCCGGGTGGACACCTACGAGCAGGGCCTGCAGCTCATCAACTCCAACGAGTACGGCAACGGCACCACGATCTTCACCAACGACGGCGGAGCCGCCCGGCGCTTCCAGAGCGAGGTGCAGGTCGGCATGGTCGGCATCAACGTGCCGATCCCGGTGCCGATGGCCTACTACTCCTTCGGTGGCTGGAAGAACTCGCTCTTTGGAGACGCACACGCCCACGGCACCGAGGGCGTGCACTTCTTCACCCGCGGCAAGGTCATCACGAGCCGCTGGCTGGACCCCAGCCACGGCGGCCTGAACCTCGGCTTCCCGCAGAACGCGTGAGAGGCGGCCGGCGCCGGCGAGACATGTCTCCGCCGGCGCCGGTCGTCCGCCGTCGTCGACGCCGCAGCCGCAGCCGCAGCCGCCCACGGTGGAAGCGACGTGCTGGTCGATAACGCCTCGGCCCGGTCAGGGCCGGTCGACCGGCTGTCGGGCCGATCGTCTGCACCCGCGGCGCCTCGGCCTCAACTCCTTGACCAGGTGTCCGGCGCAAGCGAAAGGCGGGCCGGCCATTCCGGCCGACCCGCCTCTAACCAGCGGTTTCACTGTCGGGCTGACAGGATCTGAACCTGTGCCCCCTTGACCCTCAGCTAGACGCGCGCCGTTCACGCAGATCCCTCGGAGTGCTGTTCGCCCAGGTCGCAGAGGCGCGACGTCCACCTCGGTCCACCCCGATCCGCCGGCGTGCGGGCCGCGTTGCTGTACCGGCTGCGGTACTCGACTCGGGCCAGGCGCGGCTGATTCCTCATCTCCAGCGGAGATGCGAGCCCGGCGCCCGGCGACGTCGACCGGGCGGCCGCTACCGCGCAGGCTCCTCGCACGCAGCCCAGCGCAGAGGAGGACGCCATGACCGCGCTCGACACCGCCGTCGCCCGACCCGGCTGGCACATCATTGAGGACTGCCGACCGAGCAACGTCCGGAGCCTGGCCGGGCGGACTACGTCCCTGGCCGAACATCCCTCCGTGGACGAGGCCCACCAGGGCGTGCGGGTCTACGGCCCGGAGCCGGCGACCCGCGTCGACGGCTCGGCGGAGCGCCGGGCGGCGCTGGCCGATCTCGTCCCGGCGCCCACCACCTTGCCCGGCCCCATGGGGCTCAGGAAGGCGTTCTTCGACCCCACCGTGGTGGATGGGGCCACCGCCGTCTTCGAGTCGATGATCGCCGAGCAGAGTGCGTACGGGGTTGTGGACGGTGACCACTTGTCCCGGCGCGCGGCCAACGACCGCACCGGGCGGGCGCTGGACGAAGTCGTCCTGCGAGAGGCGTCGCCGCGCAACGTCGCGACGGCCTCGGCCGAGGGCTGTGCGTTCTCAACCGATGTGGTCCGCGACCAGCCGGTCGCGGATCCGCCCGCGGCGACCCAGGGGGCGCTGGCCCGGCGGAACCTGCCGGAGGAGTGGCCGTCGTCCGTGCTCGACCAGCAGCTCGGTGCTCAAGCCACCCGGAACAGCGCGGCATGAGCGGGATCCCACGGTCGGGCATCACGCGAGAACTGCTACGACTGCTCCAACCGCCGACTCCGCGCCGGGCGCGCTTGCTCAGCGAGCGGATCGCCCCGGCGCTGGCCGAGGTCGGGCGGACCCACCGCGGCCGGCCGGTGGATGAGGTGTTCACCGCCCTGGCGGAGGTGGTGACCGCCGCCGGCGGGACGCCGGACGCGACCGCCCTACGTGAGTTCGCCGATCAGGTCGAGGCAGGGCAGAACCCCTTCGACTGACCGCGCGGTGTCATGGCGCGGTCAGCCGACCCGGAACAGCGGGGCCTCGGTCTGGCTGTGCAGGATGCGGGCGGCCTCGTCGTCCGCCACGCCGGTCGCTTCGATCAGCGCCTCGAGCTCGTCGCGCTCGGCCGGGGTGGCGTAGTCGGCCAATTCCTGCGCAAGAGCCCGCCGCGCGCGTCGCTCGACGCGGGCGCGGCTGAGCAGGGACAGAGTGCCCGGGGTGTGCGGGTGACGGGACATGAGGTTCTCCGTGTCGGTGGAGGCCGCGTGGACGGCTGCGTACCTCCCTGGAAGTCTTGTTGTCCTGACAAATTCTGCCTCACCGGTGTGAGTGCCCGCACGATCACTACCGGGTGCCAGCCGGGCGACCAGGAGTGTTGGACAGATGGTGCCAACCGGCCACCCGGCAGCTGTCAGGACCCGGCCGGACCTCAGCGACCGACGAGCGTCGTCTCGAACTCGTACCGCGAGGCCCGGTAGACGTGCCGGCCATGCTCCACGGCGACGCCCTGGTCGTCGAAGGCGGTCCGTTGCATGGTGAGCAACGCCGAACGAGGGGGCTCGTCGAGCAGCCGGGCTTCCTCCGCCCGGGCGAGCCGGGCGCCGATCCGCTGGTGCGCCACCCGCAGGTGCACGCCCTGGGTGCGCAGGTACTGGTACAGCCCGCGCGCGGCGAGGTCGTCGATCGTCGGGCGGAAGCGGCCGGGCAGGAGGTTGGTCATCAACGCCAACGGCTCGCCGTTCGAACGGCGCAGTCGGCGTACGACCACGATCTCCTCCCCCTCCTCGAGGTCGAGCTCTTCCGCGACGTCAGCCGGCGCCGCGATCCGCTCGAGGGAGAGGACATCGGTGGTCGGGGACTCACCGGCGCGCGCCAAGTCGTCGTACAGGCTGGTCAGCTCGACCGATCGGCGCACGTGAGGCTGGATGACCTGCGTTCCGACCCCGCGCTTGCGGACCAGTAGCCCCTTGTCGACGAGTTCCTGCACGGCCCGCCGGACCGTGGGGCGCGAGAGGCCGTAACGCTGGGCTAGCAGGACCTCGTTCTCCAGCCGGGAGCCCGAGGGCAGGCCGCCGCTGGAGATGGCGCCCTCGATCGCCTGGGCGAGCTGGAAGTACAGCGGGGTGGGGCTCGAACGGTCGATGTCGAAGGTCAACACAGCTGCCCCACATGCCCTCCTCCGGCCGGCGGCGCGCCGGCTCGGCTGGGCAACGAGCCTGGGCGCACGCGTTGATGATCGCATCCGGCCAGCGGTCGGCGCGTCACTCGATGGCGGTAGCCCCAACTGCACACATCCTTATGGCCTTATGTCCTTACAAAGCGTTGACACGGCGATGTGCTGCAGAGCACAGTCCTCTGCACCGACTCGACGGCGTGACAGGACGGAGCCCACCATGGAGCACCTCGACGTGCTGGTGATGGGGCGCAGCGGGGTGGACATCTACCCGCTGCAGACGGGCGTCGGACTCGAGGACGTCGAGACGTTCGCCAAGTTCCTCGGCGGCAGCGCGGCCAACGTCGCCGTGGCGGCGGCACGCCTGGGGCATGCCCCGGCCCTGGTCACCGGCGTGGGCGACGACCCGTTCGGCCGCTTCGTCCGCCGGGCACTGCGCGACCTGGGGGTCGACGACCGCTTCGTCGTCGTCGACCCCGACCACCCGACCCCGGTCACGTTCTGCGAGGTCTTCCCGCCCGACGACTTCCCGCTGTACTTCTACCGCCGGCCCACCGCCCCCGACCTGCAGATCCGCCCCGCGGACCTAGACCTGGACGCCGTCCGCACCGCCGACCTGTTGTGGGCGACGGTGACCGGCCTGTCGGAGGAGCCGAGCAGGGCGGCGCACCACGCAGCCTGGGAGGCACGTGGCCGGCGCCGGCACACCGTGCTCGACCTGGACTACCGCCCCATGTTCTGGGTCTCGGCGGCGGAGGCCGCAGCACAGGTGCGAGCCGCGCTGCCGCACGTGACGGTCGCCGTCGGCAACCGCGAGGAGTGCGAGGTCGCCGTCGGGGAGACCGATCCCGACCGGGCCGCGGACGCCCTGCTGGCGGCCGGCGTGGAGCTTGCCGTGGTCAAGCAGGGGCCCAAGGGGGTCCTGGGCAAGACCCGCTCCGAGCGGGTCGTCGTCCCCCCGACGCCGGTCGAGGTGGTCAACGGGCTGGGCGCCGGCGATGCGTTCGGCGGGTCGCTCGTACACGGGCTGCTGGCCGGCCTGCCCTTGGAGCAGGTGCTGCGCAACGCCAACGCCGCCGGCGCGATCGTCGCCTCCCGGCTGGAGTGCTCGACCGCAATGCCCACCACCGCCGAAGTCGACGCGCTGGTGGCCGGCCGCCCCGCCCCCTCGACGAACCCGCGCCTGGAGGAGACCCGTGTCTGACACCGACCTGTCGCCCGGTGATGTCCTGACCGCCGCACCCCTGAGCCGCACCTACGCGGAGGTCACCGACCTGCGCAGCCGCGACCCGTGGGGGATCGGCCGGGCGCCGGCCGCGCGCCGCCTCCTTCGAGCTCGACGACCGGATGACCGGGTACGACGTCGCCGGCGTGCAGGCTCGATTCGACGCAGCCAAGATGCTCAACCGGATCGACCTCGACGACGCGGGCACGGTCGCCATGCTCGAGACCGCCGGGCGGGCGGTGACCGAGCTCGCCCGGGCCGGCGTGGTCGCGATGCTCGAGCCATTCCTCTCCCGTCGCGTCGACGGCCGGGTGGTGAACGACCTGAGCGCCGACGCGGTCATCAAGTCGTGCACATCACCCAGGGCCTGGGCGCGACGTCGGCCTTCACCTGGCTCAAGCTCCCGGTGATCCCCGAGATGGAGCGGGTCATGGACGCCACGACCCTGCCCACACTCCTGTTGGGTGGCGACCCCACCGGCCACCCCGACGAAATCTATGCGAGCTGGCGGAGCGCCCTGGCCCTGCCCTCCGTGCGCGGGCTCGTCGTGGGCCGCACGTTGCTCTACCCCTTCGACGACGACGTCCAGGCCGCCGTCGACACGGCCGTGTCCCTCGTCCACTGAGCCCGACCGGTCCCGCCGTCCGATCTCCCCAGAGTCGAGGAGAACCATGACCACCGCAGCCCAGCCCTCCCCCGCAGCCGGGACGACGCCGTCGCTCCACCTGGCCGCAGGCACCGCGGCCGCCGGCCCGTACGTCCTGGAGGTCACCCCCGAGTCGGCCGGCTGGGGACACTCCAGTCTGCGGGTGCTGGAGCTTGCCCCGGGGGCCACCCACTCCCTGGACACCGGACCCGACGAGGTGGTCGTCGTCCCACTGTCCGGCGGTCTGGTCGTCGAGTGCGACGGGAACACGATCACGCTGGCCGGCCGCCGGGACGTCTTCGCCGGCCCGACGGACTTCGCTTACCTGCCCCGCGACGCGACCGCCGAGCTGCGCAGCGACACCGGCGGCCGGTTCGCCCTGTGCGGTGCGCGCGCCGGGCGGCGGCTGCCAGTGCGCCACGTTCCTGCGGCCGGGGTGCCGGTGGAGCTGCGCGGCGCCGGTCGCTGCAGCCGGCAGGTGAACAACTTCGCCACCGCCGGCGTCTTCGAGGCAGACGCCGTCATCGCCTGCGAGGTGATCACCCCGGGCGGCAACTGGTCCTCCTACCCCCCGCACAAGCACGACGAGACCTCCGAGGTGGAGACCGAGCTCGAGGAGATCTACTACTTCGAGGTCGCCCCCGGCCCGCAGGGACAGCCCGGCCTGGCCTACCACCGGGTGTACGGCACCGCCGACCGGCCGATCGACGTGCTCGCCGAGGTCCGCGACCGGGACGTCGTGCTCGTGCCGCACGGCTGGCACGGGCCCTCGATCGCCGCCCCGGACCACGACCTCTATTACCTCAACGTGATGGCGGGCCCCGGGCCCGAACGCGCCTGGCGGATCGTCGACGACCCGGCCCATGCCTGGGTCCGCGAGACCTGGGCGGCCGAGGACGTCGATCCCCGTCTGCCGCTGCACTCCCCCGCCGCCACCCGTTCGCACGGAGCGTCCCGACCGTGAGCCAGCCCTACCCGCCGCCCCGCTCCCCCGAGACGGTGCGGCTCACCGTCTCCCAGGCCGTCGTCCGCTTCCTAGGCGCGCAGTCCACCGCACGCGACGGCCAGCGACAGCGTTTGTTCGCCGGCTGCTTCGGGATCTTCGGCCACGGCAACGTCGCCGGCGCCGGTTGAAACCCACCTGCAGCACCACGCCGGACCGGCTGAAGAGCGAGCCGGTCAACCCCGCGGTGCTCTCGACCCGCCGAGGAACAGCACCATCTTCAGCCCGAGGATTCCCGAGGCCGGCCGGAGGTGCTCGTCGGCGAGGGGCACCCCGTCGATCTCGGCGTGCACCAGCGCGCTGAGGACGTCGTCCTGCGGCGCGCGCCGGCGGTCCTCCAGCAGCCGGATGAAGTAGTCCTGGATCCCCTGCGTCGCGGCCTTCGCCACCGGGGTCAGCCGGGTGTCGTCGGGACGGCGGTCCTTGAGCTCGTGCACCCAGCGGTCCAGTTGGCCGCGCCCCTCCTCCTCCGCGCTGGGCAAGCCGAGCACGGTGAAGAAGACCTCGTTGGGCAGCGGCCAGGCGAGCTCCTCGGCCAGGTCCTCGGAGCCGCGGTCGCGCCAGCGCGCCACCAGCCCGCGCACCACGATGCGGATCGCGTCCTCCCGGGCGCCGATCCGTCGCGGCAGGAAGTGCAGCTGCACCACCTTGCGGACCTGGTGGTGCCGCGGGTTGTCGATGTCGGGCAGAAAGCCTGGGCCGCTCTGGTCCTTGGCCGTGTCGTCGATGTCGATGCCCTCATGGCTGAGGAACGTGTCTGGGTCGGTGGCCGTCGCGCGGACGTCGTCGAAGCGGGACAGCGCGTACCAGCCCCACTTCTCGCTGTGGAACACCGGCGCCTCGTCGCGCATCCACCGGTAGACCGGGAACGGGTCGGCCTGGCACACCGGGCTGAACGGGTCGTACTCCATCGCGGTGGGCGTCGTCGTCACCGCATCTCCTCGGGTGTGGGTCAGGCCGTGGGCTGCAGCGAGCTGTCGGCGACTGGCTCCGCTGCTGCCGCCAGGAGGGTGGCCGCGGCGAAGCGCAGCCCCTCGATCTGGTCGAGCTCGGCGTCCTCGTGCTCGATGTTGACCGCCATCTCCGGGTCCACCGCCTCCAGCGCGGCCAGGAACCGGCGCCAGAAGGCGACGTCGTGCCCGCGGCCGACGGCGACGAAGTCCCAAGACGAGTCCTCCGGCCAGCGCGACAGGGTGTACCGGCCGCCGAGGGAGACCGCGCCGGGCTCGTCGGCGCGGACGCGGCCGTGCCGGTCGTCGAGCACCCCGTTGACCGCCGCTGCCGGGTTGATCCGGGTGTCCTTGGCGGCGGCGTTGTAGACCAGGTCGCCCAGCGCCTCGACGGCCGCGACCGGGTCGATGCCCTGCCAGAACAGGTGGCTCGGGTCCATCTCGGCCCCGACGTGGGTGGCGCCGATCTGCTCGGCCATCCGCAGCATGGTCGCCGGGTTGTAGACCACGTTGTGCGGGTGCATCTCGATGCAGACCTTCACGTCCGCGTCGGCCGCCCGGGCCTGGACGTCGCGCCAGTACGGCACCGCCACCTCGTTCCACTGGTGGTCGCGGGCGTCCAGCTGGGAGCTGTCCCACGGGAGCACGGTCCACGACGGCAGCCGGGCGCCGGACTCGCTCCCGGGGAGACCGGACATCGTGATCACCCGTTGCACCCCCAGCAACGCAGCCAGCTCGATGGCGTCCCGCACGTCCTGCGCGTGCTTGTCGCGGACCTCCGGGTCGGGGTGCAGGGGGTTGCCGTTGCAGTTCAACGCGGTGAGCGTGATGCCGGCGTCCCGGAACAGCCCCAGGTACCGGTTCCGGGCGTCCTCACTGCTGCGGATCTCGGCGATCGGCAGGTGCGGCGCGGGCAGGAACCCGCCGGAGTTGATCTCCGCGCTCTCCAGGCCGAGGTCGCGCAGGACCCGCAGCGCCTCGGCGATCGGCCGGTCGTGCAGGACAGCGGTGTAGGCACCGAGCTTCACTGGTCGAACTCCCTTGTTCGTCGTGCGGACGGCGGACACTTTCGGTCCGGCGGTCCGGTCGAACCACGGGTAGTGACTGGTTAAAGCGCTTTAAGGTATGGCCGTAATATGCCGATGAGCCGCTGTGGTGTCAATACGTCAGGAGGCGCGGATGGACGGCGACGACGCGACACCTCGTCCCCGACCGCGACTGGAGGACGTCGCGGTCGAGGTGGGACTGTCCACCGCTTCGGTGTCACTGGTACTGCGCGGCGCCGCCGGGCCCAGCGCGGCGACCCGCGAGCGAGTACTGGAGGCCGCCGCCCGGCTCGGGTACCGGCCGGACCGGGCCGCGAGCCTGCTGGCGCGCCGTCGCAGCCGGCTGATCGGAGTGATGATGGACGTCCGCAGCTCCTACCACGGCGAACTGTTGGAAGACGTGCACGAGGCGGACGAGCAGCACGGGTACGACCTGGTCCTCAGCACCGTGACCAGGACCTGGAACGAGCAGCGGGCGGTGGAGACTCTCCTGGACTCGCGCTGCGAGGCCCTCGTGCTGCTCGGGCCCGAGGCGTCCGCCGCCTGGCTCACCGCGCTGGACCGACAGCTGCCCGTGGTCGTCGTGGGGCGCCCGTTCCCCTCTGCCGGGGTCGACGTGGTGCGGGCCTCCGACGACGTGGGGGTCGGCGCAGCCGTCGACCACCTGGTCGGGCTGGGCCACCTCGACATCGCCTACGTCGACGGGGGACCAGGGACCATCGCGACCGGCCGTCGCCGCGGCTACCGGATGGCCATGCGCCGGCACGGCCTCGCCCACCGGATCCGAGTCCTGCGCGGCTCCCACACCGAAGAGGCCGGGCTGCGCGCGGCGCCGGTGCTCATGGGCGACGATGCGCCGGCCACCGCCGCAATCGCATTCAACGACCGAGTCGCCGTCGGCCTGCTGGACGCCCTGAGCCGGGCAGGCGTCGCGGTGCCCGGGGAGATGTCGGTGATCGGCTACGACGACAGCCCGTTGTCGCGGCTGGTGCACATAGGCCTGACCACGGTGAGCCAGAACTCCCAGCAGCTCACGCAGCATGCGGTCGCGGCCGTGGTGGAACGGTTGGACGGCGGTCGAACCGATCACCGGGAGGTGGTGCTCCCGCCCCAGCTGGTCGTCCGGACCACGACCGCTCTCCCGCCACGCCGCCGATCGACCGGTTGACCGGTTGACCGGTTGACCGGTTGACAAGCGGGCCCGACCCACGCCCCGGAGCAGGCCGGGACCGCGAGGTCAGCGCTTCAGCTCGTGGGACAGCTCGGCGAGCTCCTGGCCACCGGCCATCTCGGCGGTGAGCTCCTCCAGCGTGACCTCCGACCGCTTCTTGTCCAGCACCCGGCGACCGAGCTTCAAGATGACGAAGTGGTCACCCACCAGGTAGGCGTGGTGCGGGCTGTGGGTGATGAAGACGACGCCGAGTCCGGCATCACGTGCCGCGGCCGTGTACTTGAGGACGACGCCGGAGTGCTTGACCTCCAGCGCGGCGGTGGGGACTGCTGCACGGACAGGTGACAGGTTGGGTCAGGCGGCCTGCGCTACCGGTGTGTGAGTGATTGTCTCGTACTCGATGGGGGTCAGGCGACCGAGCGCGTCTTGCCGGCGCCGTCGGTGGTAGG
>JAOPUQ010000051.1 GCA_025963425.1 Modestobacter sp.
TCCCGGGCGATCACCGGGGCGAGGTCGGCGCGCAGGTCGAGCTGCCGGTCGCGGCCGAACGTGGCGTCCAGCGCCTCCGGGGTGAAGAAGCGCAGCGGCACCGGCGGCCCGGGCCAGACGTAGCCGAGCTTCGCCCGGTAGGGCACGCCGCGGCGCGAGCCGACGTGCAGCACCGGCTCCCGGCCGGAGGGCAGGTAGCGCAGCCGGTCGCCGGCCGCGACGAACCGGCCGCCCCGGCCACTGGTCAGCAGCACCATCAGGTCGATGAACGCCAGACCGGCGCCACGGACCAGCACCGGCTCTCCCGGCGCGAGGGAGGACAGGTCGAGGTCGGCGGTGTACGCCGTCGGCAGGTAGGTCGCCCCCGAGGCCGCCGCGCGCTGCCGGACCACTCGTTCCTCGGGTGTGGCGTGCGCGTCCAGGTGCCCCTGCGCGAGGACGGCGACGTCCGCGATCAGCTCCCGGCCGTCGGCGAGCTGCACCGTGACGCCGTCCTCGTGCACCCGGACGTCGGAGGCCCGGCTCCCATGGACGTGCACATCGGCCCAGGGCCGGGCGGACTCCTCGACCTCCGCCAGCACCCACCCGAGGTAGGCGTTCACGAGGGGACGGGACGGGAAGCTGGTGGGGGTCACCCGCCGGGCCTCGTCGCCGACCGGGTCGCCGGCCGGCAGCGTGCGGCCGACGGTCTCGACCCACCGCCACAGCGTGCTGCCGTCGCCGACCGGGCCCTCGACGGTCGCGGACCGATCAGGCAGCACGGTGACGTCGGCCGCCAGGGAGTTGGCCCACAGCAGCGACGGCTGCGCCGCCCGCCAGACGCGTCCGCCGCCCGGCGGGTGCGGGTCGACGAGGTGGACCTGCAGGCGGGCGCCGTCGCTCAGCTCGGGCGCGCTGGCGACCAGCCGTTCGAGGACACCGATCCCGGTCGGGCCGGCGCCCACGACGACGATCGCGGGACCCGGCCGGGTCGTGGGTGGACGGGACGAGGACATGCGGTCTCCGGTGGGCGGCAGGGTCAGCGGCGGTGGGTGCCCTCCTGCTGCCGACACTGCGCGCTCGCCGTCCGGAGCAGGTCGACGTGCCGCCGGGAGACGAGCCTGGTGCCGTGCACGCGGCCCTCCCGTCCTCGGTCGTCGACGCGCTGTCCCTCGGGGCAACGGGCCCAGGGGCCGGGCTGATTCCCGCTCCGGGGTGTCCCGGCGCGGAGATGTTTACCAAGTTGATCGCGTTCGACGACAGAGCGCTCGAGCATCCACCGTTACCGGCCAGGTCCAGAACCTCAGCGTCAAGCCCGGCTCGCTGAGATGGCGATGGTCGCCGCCTTCGCCGCCGGCCGCGGCCGGACGTCGCGTCGCTGGTGGCGGAGGTCGGCGCCGCGGTCACCCGGCTACGGAGGCCGGGCCGCGGCCAGCCCCTGGCCCGGCAGGCGATCATCCTGGAGGCGGCCTGACACCCCTCGCTCCGCGACCCGCTGCGGGCCGCCACGGCCGCGCACCGGGCGGGCGCTGATCGCCGCCCAGGTGCTGGGGCTGGCGCTGTGCCGCTACCCGGGGTGGCGACGGCGACCGCCGGCCAGCTCGTCGCCGACCTCGCCCCCACCGTGCAGCGTTACCTCGCCGACCCACTGCCCGACGCGGCGGAGTGACCTGCGTCGTCCACCGGGCGTCGACGATCGGCTCCACCTAGCGTGAGCCGGTGCACCTGTTCCGGACCAAGTCCGTCGAGACCATCAACGAGGACACCGGCGGCGACGGCGACGGCGGGGTCGGCAGGCTCCGCCAGCACCTGAGCGCCCGGCACCTGGTCGGCTTCGGCATCGGCGTCGTCATCGGCACCGGCATCTTCACCCTCACCGGGGTGCAGGCGAAGAACACCGCCGGCCCCGCCGTGGTGATCTCCTTCGGCATCGCCGGCGTGGTCGCGCTGCTCGCCGCGCTCTGCTACGCCGAGCTCGCCTCCGCCGTGCCGACCGCCGGCAGCGCCTACTCCTACGCCTACGCCACCACCGGCGAGCTGTTCGCCTGGGTCATCGGCTGGGACCTGTTCCTGGAGTTCGCCCTCGGCGCCGCGGTCGTGGCCCGGGGCTGGTCGGGCTACGTGGGCAACCTGCTGGACCTGCCGCCGTCGCTGTTCGGCGAGGACTCCACGGTCAACCTGGGTGCGGTGCTCATCGTGGTCGCGCTCACCCTGGTGGCGGTGCTCGGGATCCGGGAGTCCGCCCGGGTCACCAGCGGCCTGGTGATCATCAAGGTGGCGGTCTGCGTGTTCGTCATCGTGGCCGGCGGCTGGTTCGTCCGCGGCGCCAATCTCACCCCCTTCGTCCCGCCGGGCCGGCCCGCCGAGGGCGGCAGCGGGTGGACCCAGCCGGTCATCCAGGCCGTCGCCGGCCTCGAGCCCGCCGCGTTCGGCATCGGTGGCATCCTCACCGCGGCGGCCGTGGTGTTCTTCGCCTACACCGGCTTCGAGGCCGTCGCGAACCTGTCGGAGGAGACCAGGCGCCCCGGCCGTGACCTGCCCCTCGGGCTGCTCGGGACCCTGGGGGTGTCCACCGCGCTCTACATCGGCGTCTCGCTGGTCGTGGTCGGGATGGTGCACTACGACCGGATCGACGAGGGTGCGCCCATCGCCGACGCCTTCGACCAGGTCGGGCTGGGCTGGGCCGCCGCGCTGGTGTCGATCGCCGCGGTCGCCGGGCTGACCTCGGTGATCCTCGTCGACCTGGTCACCGTCACCCGGATCGGCTTCGCGATGGGCCGCGACGGGCTGCTCCCCCCGGCCATGGCCAAGGTCAGCGCCCGCACCGGCACCCCGATCCGGATGACCCTGCTCTACGCGGCCGTCGTGCTGGTCCTGGCGGCGTTCGTGAAGCTGTCCGTGCTCGCCGACCTGGTCAGCATCGGCACGCTGTTCGCCTTCGTGCTGGTGTCCGCCGCCGTCCCCGCACTGCGACGGAAGCGGCCGGACATGGCCCGCCCGTTCCGCGTCCCCTTCTCCCCCGTCGTGCCGATCGTCGCGGCGCTGGCCTGTCTCTACCTCATGCTCAACCTCAGCATCGAGACCTGGGTGCGCTTCCTGATCTGGCTGGCGCTGGGGCTGGTCTTCTACGCCGTCTACGGCTACCGGCACTCCCGGGTCGGCGCCCGCGAGGCCCTGCCCGTGCCGGCAGTGGACAGCCGGGCATGACGCTGCGCGGGGAGTACGCCCCCAGCACCGTGTCCTGGGTGCGGGAGGAGGTGGAGCTGATCGAGCGGACGGGCACCGCGGTCAAGGGCCGCCGGGTCGTCGTCCTCACCACCCGGGGCGCCCGCACCGGCCTGCTCCGCAAGACCCCGATCATGCGGGTGGCGCTGGGCGGGACCTACGCGGCCGTCGCCTCCATGGCCGGCGCCGACCGGCACCCCGCCTGGTACACCAACGCGCTGGCCCACCCGGAGGTCGAACTGCGCGACGGGACCCAGGTCCTCGACCTCGTCGCGCGCCAGGTCACCGGCCCGGAACGGGCCCGCTGGTGGTCACTGGCATGCACCGTGTTCCCCTCCTACGTCAGCTACCAGAGCCGGACCCGGCGCCGGATCCCACTGCTCGTCCTGGAGCCGGCCGCACCGATCCGGGAACGGGTTCCCGACCCCGCAGACGGAGCCCCGTAGCGTTGCGGGCATGAGTCACGCACATCCCGAGCTCCGGACCCCTCCCGCACTGCCCGAGGGCGGCCTGCGAGTGATCCCCCTGGGCGGGCTGGGCGAGATCGGTCGGAACATGACCGTGTTCGAGCACGCCGGCAAGCTGCTGATCGTCGACTGCGGTGTGCTGTTCCCCGAGGAGCACCAGCCCGGCGTCGACGTGATCCTCCCCGACTTCACCTCCATCCGGGACCGCCTGGACGACGTGGTCGCGATCGTGCTCACCCACGGCCACGAGGACCACATCGGCGGCGTCCCCTACCTGCTGCGCGAGCGACGCGACATCCCGCTGGTGGGCTCCAGGCTGACGCTGGCGTTCATCGACGCCAAGCTCAAGGAGCACCGGATCAAGCCGGTCACCGTGGAGGTCAAGGAGGGCGACGACGTCGCCTTCGGGCCCTTCGACTGCGAGTTCCTCGCGGTCAACCACTCGATCCCCGACGCGCTCGCCGTGGCGATCCGCACCGCCGCCGGCCTGGTCCTGCACACCGGTGACTTCAAGATGGACCAGTTTCCGCTGGACCAGCGGATCACCGACCTGCGCGGGTTCGCCCGGCTCGGCGAGGAGGGGGTCGACCTCTTCCTCACCGACTCCACCAACGCCGAGGTCCCCGGCTTCACCACCTCCGAGGGCGAGCTCACCCCCGCCATCGAGACGGTGTTCCGCACCGCGCCCAAGCGGGTCATCGTCTCCAGCTTCGCCAGCCACGTGCACCGCATCCAGCAGGTGCTCGACGCCGCCCATGCGCACGGCCGCAAGGTCGCCTTCGTCGGCCGGTCGATGGTCCGCAACATGGGCATCGCCCGCGACCTGGGCTACCTCAACGTGCCCAAGGGCCTCGTGGTCGACATGAAGGTGCTGGAGAAGCTGCCCGCGGACAAGATCGCGGTCATCTGCACGGGGTCGCAGGGCGAGCCGATGGCCGCGCTGTCCCGGATGGCCAACCGCGACCACGTCATCCGGATCGAGGAGGGCGACACGGTGCTGCTGGCCAGCTCGCTGAACCCCGGCAACGAGAACCCCATCTACCGGATCATCAAAGAGCTGACCCGGTGGGGCGCCAAAGTGGTGCACAAGGGCAACGCAAAGGTGCACGTCTCCGGCCACGCCAGCGCCGGCGAGCTCGTCTACTGCTACAACATCGTCAAGCCGCGCAACGTCATGCCGGTGCACGGCGAGTGGCGGCACCTGCGGTCCAACGGCGACCTGGCCATCAGGACCGGCGTCGACCCCAGCCGGGTCATCCTCGCCGAGGACGGCGTGGTGGTCGACCTGGTCGGCGGCCGGGCGAAGATCACCGGCAAGGTGCCCGCCGGTAACGTCTACGTCGACGGGCAGACCGTCGGCGGCGCCACCGAGGGCACCCTCAAGGACCGCCGGACCCTGGCCGAGGAGGGCGTCATCACCGTGGTCGCCATCGTCGACGCCGACACCGGCCAGCTCGCCGAGACCCCCGACTTCCTCGCCCGCGGGTTCGTCTCGGAGGAGGCGACCTTCGACGCGGTGATCCCGCTGATCGAGAAGGCGCTGGCCAAGGCGGCGGAGGAGGGCGTGGGCAGCGCGATCCAGCTCGAGCAGCTGATCGCCCGCGCGGTGGGCAGCTGGGCCAACCGCACCTACCGGCGCAGCCCGATGATCATCCCGGTGGTCATCGACGCCTGACGGTGCCGGGAGGCGACCCAGTCTCCTGAGCGGGCGCCCATGGGCGACCGGCGTGGTCGCTGTCGACAGGTAGCGGGCCGCCACCTCGTTCTCGGGCGGGCGTCGGCCTCCCCGCCCAGCCCGGGGTCGCCTCAGGCTGCGCCCCGCACGCGGAGGAGGAAAGCTGGCACCCATGCCGAGCAGCGGGCGCATCCACCATCGGGAGCTGGCCCGGAAGGTGGTTCCGGCCGACGTCGCCGCGGGCCTGATCGCCCCGGGCTCGACCGTCGGGATGAGCGGTTTCACCGGCGCGGGCTATCCCAAGGAGGTGCCGCTGGCCCTGGCGCGGCGGATCTCCGAGGCCAATGCGGCCGGCGCGCGCTTCCGGATCAACGTCTGGACCGGTGCCTCCACCGCGCCGGAACTGGACGGGGCGCTGGCCGCGGCCGACGGCATCGAGCTACGGCTTCCCTACCAGTCCGATCCGGTCAGCCGCCAGAAGATCAACGACGGGACGATGGAGTACATCGACGTCCACCTGTCCCACGTCGCACAGCTGGTGTGGGAGGGCTTCCTCGGGCACCTCGACGTCGCCCTGGTCGAGGTCAGCGGGATCACCGAGGACGGCGCGCTGATCCCGTCCTCGTCGGTGGGCAACAACAAGACCTGGATCGACCAGGCCGACGCGGTGATCCTCGAGGTCAACTCCTGGCAGAGCGCCGACCTCGACGGCATGCACGACATCTACTACGGGACCGCGCTCCCCCCGGACCGCCGGCCCATACCGCTGGTCCGGCCGGGCGACCGGATCGGCGAGCGGTACCTGCGGTGCCCGCCGGAGAAGGTGGTCGCGGTGGTCGAGACCTTCGCCCCCGACCGCAACACCGGCTTCGCCCAACCCGATCAGTCCTCCACGCGGATCGCCGGGCACCTGATCGAGTTCCTGGAGCACGAGGTCGCCCGGGGCCGGCTGCCCGCCGGGCTGCTGCCGCTGCAGTCGGGGGTCGGGAACGTGGCCAACGCCGTCCTGGCGGGGCTGGGCGAATCGGGGTTCGAGGGCCTCACCGCCTACACCGAGGTCATCCAGGACGGGATGCTGGGGTTGCTCAAGTCGGGGACGCTGACGGTGGCGTCGGCGACCGCGTTCTCGCTGGGCCCCGACGCCGTCACCGAGTTCAACGACTCCGCCCGCGACTACCGGGACCGGATCGTCCTGCGGCCCCAGGAGATCAGCAACCACCCTGAGCTCGTGCGACGCCTCGGGGTGCTCGCGATGAACGGCGCGATCGAGGTCGACCTCTACGGCAACGTCAACTCCACGCACCTGATGGGCAGCCGCATCCAGAACGGCATCGGCGGCTCCGGGGACTTCGCGCGCAACGCCTACATCTCGATGTTCATGACGCCCTCGACCGCCAAGGACGGCGCCATCTCCAGCATCGTCCCGATGGTCTCCCACGTGGACCACACCGAACACGACGTCAACGTCATCGTCACCGAGCAGGGGCTGGCCGACCTCCGCGGGCTCGCCCCGCGCCGCCGGGCGACGCTGATGATCGACAACTGCGCCCACCCGGACTACCGCCCAATGCTGCACGACTACGTGGACCGCGCCCAGTCCGGCGCCTACGGACGACACACCCCGCACCTGCTCGACGAGGCACTGAGCTGGCACAGCCGCTTCGTGCAGACCGGCAGCATGCGGACCGAACGGTGACGGTCACTCAGCAGCAGCACCCGCCGGGCTGCCCTGGACCTGCTCGCTGCTCGGCGCCCCGACCCACACCGACTTGGCGTTCATGAACTCCCGCATGCCGAGCTCGGTCAGTTCGCGGCCGTAGCCGCTCTGCTTGATCCCGCCGAAGGGCAGCTCCGGATAGCTGGTGGTCATGCCGTTGATGAAGGCCATGCCCGAGGCGATGTCACGCACGAACTGCGCGCGCTCCCCCTCGTCCTCGCTCCACAGGTTGGAGCCCAGGCCGTAGGGGTGGCTGTTGGCGATCTCGATCGCCTCGTCCAGGCTGTCCACGGTGTACAGCGCGGCCACCGGGCCGAAGACCTCCTCGGCGTGCATCGCCATCTCCGGGGTCACGCCGGTGAGCAGGGTCGGCTCGTAGAACCAGCCGGGCCGGTCCGGGCGCTTCCCGCCGACGACGACGGTGGCGCCCTTGTCCACGGCGTCGGCGACGTAGCGCTCGACGTCCTCGCGCCCGGACTCGGTGGCCAGCGGGCCCACCTGGGTATCGGGGTCCATCGGGTCGCCGACGGTCAGCGCGCCGATCTTCTCGGCGAACAGCCGGGTGAACTCCTCGGCCACGTCGGCATGTACGAAGAACCGCTTGGCGGCGATGCAGCTCTGGCCGTTGTTCTGGTTGCGGGAGGTGACGGCGACCCCCGCCGCGGTCTCCAGGTCCGCCGAGGGCATGACGATGAACGGGTCGCTGCCGCCGAGCTCCAGCACGGTCGGCTTCAGCGCGTCACCGGCGATGGCGGCCACCGACTGGCCGGCCGGCGCGCTGCCGGTGAGGGTCGCGGCGACCACCCGGTCGTCGCGGAGCACCCGCTCGATGGTCGAGGAGCCGATCAGCAGCGTCTGGAACACGTCGGCGGGGAAGCCCGCCTCCGCGAACAGCTCCTCCATGTACAGGGCGTTCTGCGGCACGTTGCTGGCGTGCTTTAGCAGACCGACGTTGCCGGCCATCAGCGCCGGGGCGGCGAAGCGCATCGCCTGCCACAGCGGGAAGTTCCACGGCATGATCGCCAGGACGACGCCCAGCGGCTGGTACACGACGTAGGCGTGCTGCGCGCCCACGGCGTCGGAGTCACAGGGGGTGGGTTCGAGGAAGGCCGGGCCGTGCTCGGCGTAGTACCGCAGCGCCTTCGCGCACTTGCCGACCTCGGCCTTGGCCGAGGCCAGCGTCTTGCCCATCTCGGTGGTCATCAGCTCGGCGACCGTGTCGGTGTCGGCGTCCAGGACGTCGGCGGCCGCGCGCAGCCAGCCGGCGCGCTGCTCGACGGGGGTCAGCCGGTAGGTGGCCCAGGCAGCCGCAGCCCGGGCGATCTTCTCCTCGAGGACATCGTCGGACAGCGGCTCGTAGGTCTTCAGGGTCTCGCCGGTGGTGGGGTTGGTCGTCGCGATCGCCATGACCCCCTCCTGCCCCGCGGGCGGGCGAGGAAAACGGCCGATGCCGGGCGGACCCCCGAATCGGCCATTGCCCCGGGGTGTGACGCAGCTTACGTTCGGTAGACACCATCGCACTCTGAGGAGACCCCCATGGACAGGCTGCGTTTCGGCATCTTCCTGGCCCCGTTCCACCCGGCCGGGGAGAACCCCACGCTGGCCCTGCAGCGAGACCTCGAGCTGATCGAGCACCTGGACCGGCTCGACTACGACGAGGCCTGGATCGGGGAGCACCACTCAGCCGGCACCGAGATCATCGCCTCGCCGGAGATCTTCATCGCCGCGGCCGCCGAGCGCACCAAGCACATCAAGCTGGGCACCGGGGTCACCTCGATCACCTACCACAACCCGCTCTGGGTGGCTGAGCGCATGGTCATGCTCGACCACCTCACCCGTGGCCGGGCCATGCTCGGCTGCGGGCCGGGATCGCTGCCGACCGACTCGATGATGCTGGGGCTCGATCCCACCGACACCCGCGAACTGCTGCCGGTCGACCTGGACATCATCATGCGGCTGCTGCACGGGGAGACCGTCACCGCGCAGACCAAGACGCACACGCTGGTCAACGCCCGGCTGCACCTGCGTCCCTACACCCAGCCGCACTTCGAGATCGCCGTCGCCGCCGTCGCCTCGCCGACCGGGCCGAAGATGGCCGGGACCCACGGGATCGGGCTGCTGTCCATCGGCGCCACGCTCACCAAGGACGGGTTCGACGCCCTCGCCCACCACTGGAACGTCGTCCAGGAGCGGGCCGAGGCGAACGGCCAGACGGTCGAGCGGTCCGCGTGGCGGCTGGTCGGGCTGATGCACGTGGCGGAGACCCGCGAGCAGGCCTACCGGGACGTGGAGTTCGGCATCGAGACCTGGTTCCGGTACTTCCAGAAGACGGCGGCGTTCCCGCAGATGGCCGTGGAGGGCGGCGATCTCAAGGAGATGATCGACTTCATCAACGAGGCCGGTGTCGGCGCGATCGGCACCGTCGAGGACGCCCGCGCGCAGGTGCAGCGGCTGTGGGACCAGTCCGGCGGGTTCGGCGCGATGCTGCTGCTGGCCCACGAGTGGGCCAACCCGGAGGCCACCCGCCGCTCCTACGAGCTGATCGCCCAGCACGTGATGCCGCACTTCCAGGGCGGGGAGATCACCCACGCGCAGGCCACGCTGTCGGCCAAGGAGGCGGCCATGGGCAAGCGCGAGGACTACGCGGCGGCCCAGCTGAAGGCCGTGGCCACGATGACCGAGCGGTACCAGCAGGAGGTGGCCGCCAAGGGCTGAGCCGACCGCGGGACGGCGGCCCACCCCGGGTCGCCGTCCCCCGCGGCGCCCTATCCGCGCCTGGCGTCCAGCCGTTCGAGCAGGTCGTCGGCGGCCCGCTCGATCTCCGGGTGGTCGTTCTGCGCCGCCCGCTGCTTGGCGTGGACCAGGGCGGCCCGGTTGACCGTGTTGAAGTCGCCGTAGGGGAACCGGAAGCGGGCCTTGGTCTGCTCACCGGCGTCCGGGTCGACCGCCAGGTACCAGCAGCTCCACTCCTCCCGGCCGGCCTCGTCGATCTCCTCGTTGCGCTCCGCGGTGGACGGCGCGGCCTCGGACCACTCGGTGGTGTCGTCGTACTTCCCGGCGTCGATCAGCTCGCGGGCGTGCCGGACGCCCGCCTCGTTCACTCGGTACGTGGGCATGCCGCCCTCCTACCCCGGACGGGCCCGGTATCCAGGCAGCCGGCGAACCCCGCCCGGCGCAGCTTGATCGTCGAGCTGACGTTGTCGAAGCCGGAGGTCAGGTTGAACTCGCCGACCTCCCGGCCCACCACGGTCCGCGTAGTCGATGGGGACCGTGGTGGGCTGGGTGGCCAGTCACTCCCAGACGTCCCGGCGGTCGGCCATCGCCTCGGCCGGTGGGACCGGCTGCGGCTCGGCGTAGGCCATCCCGACGTGCGCGGCGAACAGCGGCCACAGGTGCCGCCAGCGCAGCTGGTCGCCGTTGGTCACGTTGTGACCTCGCCGTCCGCGGCGGGCTCACTGCCGGCCCACACGGTCGCCCGGCCGAGGAGCTCGGCGTCGGTGACCTGGTAGAGGGCGTCGTAGGCGGCCAGGCTGCCGGGGAAGCGCAGCGGCCGACCCAGGAGCCCGAGGAAGGCGAAGGCCGACGAGGCCGAGCACGGGCGGCGCGTCCAGGAGGAGCTGGCCGCCCTGGAGGGCAGCCGGGTATGACCCGCTGACAGCACGGACGTCGGGCCGGTGGCAGCTGCCCTCCGGCCCGACGTGGGTGCGGGGGCGGTCGCGGGTCAGCCGCGCCCGGCACCGGCCCAGAAGTCGGTGACCAGCTCGACCAACTCCTCGGCCCGCTCGACCTGCGGCATGTGCCCGGTGTCCGGGAACAGCTGCGTGCGGGCGCCCCGCAGCGCCGTCCGGGCGGCCGCCAGGTGGCTGTGCGGAAGCCCGGGGTCCCGGTCGCCCCACGTCACCAGCGCGGGGATGCCGGTGGCGGCGACGGCCGGCAGCAGCACGACCGGCGTCCCGGTGCCCTCGTCGCGATACCTGACCGATCGGTCGCGGACGGTGGTCGTCGCGGTCCGCTCCGCGGCGCTCACTTCCTGCCCCGGGCGGCCAGCGCGGCGCCGGCCGACGTCGCCGCGGCCACGATCCGCCCGTAGGAGCCGGGGAACAACCGGGCCACGCCGTCCAGGACGACGGCGCTGCCGCCGATCAGCAGCCGGGGACGCCGCCGCTCCACCGCGCGCACGATGAGGTCGGCGGCCGTGGCCGGGTCCATGGTCAACAGCCTGGTGAACTGGCGCTTGCCCGCCTCCCCCTCGTCGGCCGGCACCCCGGAGCCGACCCGGGCGGACTCCGCGATCCGGGTCCGGATGCCGCCCGGGTGCACGCAGGTGACCCCGACGTCGTCCCCGGCCAGCTCCGCGCGCAGCGCCTCGGTGAACCCGCGGACGGCGTACTTGCTGGTCGCGTAGGCGGTCTGCCCGGCCGGTGCGATGAGCCCGAACAGGCTCGAGATGTTGACCAGGTGCGCCCCCGGGTTGGCCTTCAGGACGGGGAGCAGGCCGTGGGTCAGCCGGACCACCGCACGCAGGTTGATGGCCTGCACCCACTCGAACTCCTCCAGGGTGACCTGGTCGAAGCGTCCGCCCAGGGCGACCCCGGCGTTGTTCACCAGCAGGGTGAGGTCCGGGTGCGCGGCGGCGAGCTGCTCGGCGGCCCGCTGGGTGGCCTCGGCGTCGGCCAGGTCGACCACCACCGTGTCGACCGTGGCGGCGGGGTGGTCGGCCCGGAGCCGGGCGGCCAGCGCGGCGAGCCGGTCGGCGTCGCGGTCCAGCAGCACCAGGGAACTGCCCCGGGCGGCCAGCGCGACGGC
>JAOPUQ010000054.1 GCA_025963425.1 Modestobacter sp.
GCCGGGCCAGGCCCTCGCGGACCGACAGGTAGCCGGCGTGCGGGCCGCCGAAGCCCATCGGGACGCCGAAGCGCTGGGTGGTGCCGCAGGCGACGTCGGCGCCCCACTCCCCCGGCGCCTCCAGCAGGGTCAGGGCGAGCAGATCGGCGGCGACCACGACGGCCGCACCGGCCTGGTGCGCGGCGGTGACCAGCGCGCGATGGTCGCGGACGGCGCCGCTGGCACCCGGATAGGACAGCAGGACGCCGAAGGCGCCGGCCTCGGGCAGCTCGGCCGGCCACCCGGCGGACAGGTCGGTGACGTGCAGCGCGATGCCCAGCGGCTCGGCCCGGGTGCGCAGCACCGCGAGGGTCTGCGGGAGGGTGTCGGCGTCGACGACGAACACCGCGTCGTCCTTGTCCCGTCCCGCCCGCCCGCTGTGGCCGGCCCGCCGCACCAGGGTCATCGCCTCGGCCGCGGCCGTGGCCTCGTCCAGCATGGAGGCGCCGGCCACCGGCAGGCCGGTGAGGTCGGCGACCATCGTCTGGAAGTTGATCAGCGCCTCGAGCCGGCCCTGGCTGATCTCGGGCTGGTAGGGCGTGTAGGCGGTGTACCAGGCCGGGTTCTCCAGGATGTTCCGCTGGATCACCGCCGGGGTGACCGTGCCGGAGTACCCCAGTCCGATCATCGAGGTGAACACCTCGTTGGCCGACGCCCGCTGCTGCAGGTCCCGCAGCACGGCGGCCTCGTCGCGGGCCGCGGGCAGGTCCAGCGCGGTGCGGTCGCGGACGCTCTCCGGGACGCAGGCGTCGGCGAGGGAGTCCAGCGAGTCGTGGCCGACGGCGGCGAGCATGGCCGTGGTGTCGTCGGGCCGGGGACCGATGTGCCGGGTGGCGAACGACCCGGCGGGCGAGAGTGCGGACAGTGACGGCAGTGATCCGGCCAGGGGCGGGAGCGCCGTCCCGTCCGGCACGGGCGAACGGTCGACCATTGCATCGACGCTACCAGCGGCCGATGACACGCCGGCCCGCGTCAGTCGGCCCCCTCCCTGGCGTTCCCGAGCCTGCGAGCGACCAGGAGGGGTCCTTTCTCAGGCGCTGGCGGCGCGTCGGCGGCGGCGCGCGGAGAGCTCGTCGTCCACGGCGTTTCCGCTGCCGTCGAGGCGCTCGGCCGGCAGCTCGGCCAGCTCGCCGGACAGCTCGCGCAGTGCGCCGGAGACGGCGATGCCGAAGACGCCCTGCCCGCCGGCCAGCAGGTCGACGACCTCCTCGGCGGAGGTGCACTCGTAGACGGTCGCGCCGTCGGAGAGCAGCGTGACGTTGGCCAGCTCGCGGACCCCGCGGGAACGCAGGTGGTCCACGGCCTTGCGGATGTTCTGCAGCGAGACACCGGTGTCCAGCAGCCGCTTGACGACCTTGAGCACGAGGATGTCGCGGAAGGAGTACAGCCGCTGCGTGCCCGAGCCGGTGGCGGTCCGCACGGAAGGTGCGACCAACCCGGTACGGGCCCAGTAGTCCAACTGCCGATAGGTGATACCGGCGGCCGAACACGCGGTCGGCCCGCGGTAACCGACCGAGTCGGTGTCCACCTCGTCGTAGCGGGGTGCGCCGACTGCTGCGTCGGTGAACAGCTGACCCTGTGCGCCGTTGTCCTGGTCGCTCACGTCAGCGCCTCCTCGTGTCCCACACCGGCGCCCGCGATCGGGCGACGGTCATCCGCCGCGGGACGAGAGAGTTCCACGGCAGTGATTCGCCTGACCGTAGGCCGGGCCGGGAGGCCGGTCAACCGAGGCGCGCCGTGTCCTCCCCCGCTCACCCCTCGGGGTCAGGCCGGCCCGCCGGAACCGGAGCCCGCGCCGAAGTCCTCCGGGCTGATGTTGTCGAGGAACTCGCGGAACTTCTCGACCTCGTCCTCCTGCTCGTCGGGGATCTCGATACCGACCTCGTCGAGCAGGGACTCGGCCCCGTAGATGGGCGCGCCGGTGCGGACGGCGAGGGCGACGGCGTCCGAGGGACGCGCGCTGACCGTGCGCTCGTTGCCGAACAGGAGTTCGGCGATGTAGATGCCGTCGCGCATCTCGGTGATGTGCACCGCCTGCAGGCTCGCCCCCAGGGCGGTGACCACCTCGCGCAGCAGGTCGTGGGTCATCGGCCGCGCCGGCCGGACCCCTTGCTGCTCGAAGGCGATGGCGGCGGCCTCGACCGCGCCGATCCAGATCGGCAGGTAACGCTCCCCCTGCGTCTCCTTGAGCAGCAGGATTGGCTGGTTGCCGGGCAGCTCGACCCGGACGCCCACGACTCTGAGCTCCTGCACGGCTGGCTCCCTCCGCTGCGATCCCCCTGTGCGGTCGGGGCGGCGGACCGTCCCCCCGCACCCGTCCTGCGTCAACGTTACGCCAGCGTCAGGAGCCCAGGACGTCCCGGAGCCGAGCCTCCAGCAGCGCGGTGTGCAGCTGCACCGACAGGCCGGCGAGCTCGCCCAGCTGCTCGGTCGCGCGGGCGCGCGCCTCCTCCGACCGGGCCCGCAGGACGGGGGCGACCAGCTGCTCGAGCAGCGCCGCCTCGCGCTCGGCCGCGGTGCGGTAGCCCCGCAGGTGGCGGGGCTCGATGCCGTGCCGGGCGAGCCCGGCGACCGCGCGGGCCACCGGGAGGTCGCTGACCGGGTGGCCGCCCGAGGAGTCCCGCCCGACCAGCCCGAACTGCACACAGTCGGACAGCTGGAGGTCGTCCAGTCCGGCCGCCGCGGCGAACTCCGCCGCGCACAGCGGCGCGGCCGGCGGGACGTCGGCGAGGTCGGACAGGGCCACCACGACGGCACCGGCGGCATCGGTCCGGACGCCGGGAGCCCCGGCCGGGTCATCGGCCGGCGGTACGTGCTCGGCCCCGGGGGGCGCGGGCAGCGCCTGGCCGCGGTCCAGCGCCTCCAGTTGCTCCTTGATGACCCGCAGCGGCAGGTACTGGTCGCGCTGGGCGGCCAGGACGTACCGCAGTCGGGACACGTCGGCGTCGGAGAACTTCCGGTACCCCGACGGCGTCCGCTGGGGATGGACCAGGTCCTCGGCCTCGAGGTACCGGATCTTGCTGATCGTGACGTCGGGGAACTCACCGCGCAGCCGGGCGAGCACCTCGCCGATGGTCAGGCGGGGTGCATTCTCGTGGGTGGTGTCCCGGTCCGCGCTTCCGCTGGCCTGGGGCACCGCGCTCACGCCTCGCTTCCGGTCTCGCCCGACAGAGCGGGAAGCTCGGGGCTCATGCCCCGGCGGCCGGCTCGCCCGTACGCGGACCGGTCAGGTACACCAGCCGGAACTTGCCGATCTGCACCTCGTCACCACCGGCGAGGGAGGCGACGTCGACCGGCTCGCGGTTGACGTAGGTGCCGTTGAGGCTGCCGACGTCGTGCACGGTGAAACCGCCGCCCTCGCGGTGGAACTCCACGTGCCGGCGGCTGACCGTCACGTCGTCGAGGAAGATGTCGCTGTCGGGGTGCCGACCCGCGGTGGTCACGTCCTGGTCGAGCAGGAAGCGGCTGCCGGCGTTCGGGCCGCGCTTGACCACCAGCAGGGCCGAGCCCGCGGGCAGCGACTCGACGGCACCGGCGTGCGCGTCGGCGGCCGACTCGGCCACCTCGGTCTGCTCGCCGGAGTCCTCGCCGCCGACCTTGGGGATCACGCTGGTCGACTCGCCCACGCGCTCCGGGCTCAGAGCCGCCCCGCACTGCGCGCAGAAGCGACTGCCCTCGGGGTTCTGGTGGCCACATCGAGTGCAGTGCACGTCGGTCTCCTCCGGTGCAGGCGGCACCGCCGCGAGCCAGT
>JAOPUQ010000073.1 GCA_025963425.1 Modestobacter sp.
GCCCGGGCCGGGCGGAGTGCGCCAAGGCCACCTCGCGGACGGTCCTCGCCACACGCGGCTGAGTCCGTCCCGTCGTTTGTCAACCATCGGGTTGACAACCAGTCCGTCGCGTCCTACCTTCTATTCAACCCATCAGTTGAAGAAGGTGTCCTGTGGCCGACCAGCTCTCCCGCGTCTTCGCCGCCCTCGCCGACCCGACCCGTCGCGACATGGTGGCCCGCCTCACCGAGGCAGACCACACGGTGAACGACCTGGCTGCGCCCTACGACGTCAGCCTGCAGGCCGTCTCCAAGCACCTCAAGGTGCTCGAGGAGGCCGGTCTGGTCACGCGGACCCGGGAGGCCCAGCGCCGTCCGGTGCACCTGGAAGCCGAGGTGTTCGACCTGATGACCAAATGGATCGAGCGCTACCGCCGCCAGGCCGAGGAGCGGTACCGCCGTCTGGACGACGTCCTCCGGTCCATGCCGGACGACGCAGCACCCATCCCGCCCGGAGGAGAAGGAGCAGCGACATGACCAGCACCGGCAGCCACGAGACCGAGACCATCCCCGACCCCGACGTCCCGCTCGTCCGGATCACCCGGGAGTTCGGCGCGGCCCCGGCGAAGGTCGTCCGGGCCCACACCGACCGCGACGCCTTCCTCTCCAGCGGCATGGCGGTCGGCGTCCGCGAGGGCTACGAGCGCCTGGACGCGGTGCTGGCCGGCTGACCGGGCCCGCGTCCGCTCAGCCGCGGGTGGTCACGTAGGCGCTGAGCAGCAGCGTGAACGCGCTGGCGGTGATCAGCAGCCGGGCCGGGGTGAGCCCGTTGAGCAGGCCGGCGATCACCCCGGCGCTGGAGGACCGGGCCTCGACGGCCTGCGCGCCGCGGCGGAGCATCCGCACCTCGTCGGCCAGTAGCGTGCCGCCGGCGCCGAGCAGCGCCAGCCCGAGGACGACGAACACCAGCGACAACCGCTCGGCGAAGCTGGTGACCGCCGGGGCGAGCAACAGCACGACGACCATCCCGAGCGCCAGGCCGACGACGGCTCCGGCGACCGGTGCCCACGGGCCCATCCGGATCAGCGGGTCCGGGCGCCGGATGCGCGGACGGACCCGGACACCGGCCGGCTGACCGCCGGGCACCTCGGCGCCGCCCGGATCGCGCGCGGGCGCCGTCGGCACCGCAGGGGGCTGGGGGTGCGGCACCGGTTGCGTGCCCTGGTGACCGGCCCGCAGCGGATCCGTTCCCGGGCCCGGCCCGGCAGTCGGGGGCGACGGTTGCTCGGCAGCCGCCGGCTCGGGGCTCGGTCCGGCCGGTGCCCGTGCCTCGCCGCGAGGGTCGGGTACGGCCGTGGCGCCCGGGCGCTGCTCGGGGCCCTGGTCGACCCAACCGGTGGTCATCACGTCTCGTTCGTCGCTCATTCCTCGCATCACCTCGGGACGCCACGCTAGGTCGCCGGTCCGACGGCACGGGGAGGCGACCCGGCGGTTTCCCGCCGGGATGCTCCTGAACCGGCGCGTCCCGGCGAGCAGTGACCGTGCGTGCGTTGTCGGTCTCCCAGCGTCAGAGGCCTCCGCCGGGTGGCCAGGTCCGGCTCCGCGCGACGTCGTGGACCCGGTGGGCCGGGTCCGGCCGGCAGCCCTCGGCTGTCCCTCCGGGCCGGATCATGTCCGCCGTACCGGCCACCTGAGGCGGTCGGGCACTCACCAGCGGTCGGTCACCGCCCGGCCGGCAGCCGGGTGGGCACCGCGTCAGGCCGGCTGAAGCTCGGCCACCACCGCCGCCGGCGCGGGTTCGTGGCCCAGCGGCGTCCGGGTGAACCGGCCGGTGCCGTGCGCCACCGCCCGCAGGGCACCGGGGTAGTCCAGCAGCTCCCGCTCGGGCACCTCGGCGTGCACGGTCGCCCGGTCCTCCTCCGGTGCCGTGTCGCTGCCGGTGACCCGGCCGCGCCGCGCGGCGAGGTCGCTGAGCACCGCCCCGACGTGCTCGGCGGGCACGGTGACCTCGATCCGGCACCACGGCTCCAGGACGCGGGTGCCGGCCGCGGCGGCCAGCTCGCGCACGGCCAGCGCCCCCGCTGCCTGGAACGCGGCGTCGGAGGAGTCCACGGAGTGCGCCTTGCCGTCGACGAGGGTCACCGCGACGTCCACCAGCGGCCGGTCCGCGCTCACACCGCGGGCGGCCTGCGCCCGGACACCCTTCTCCACGCTGCCGTGGAACTGCCCCGGCACGGCGCCGCCCACCACCCGCTGGTCGAACACGATGCCCGATCCCGGTGCCCCGGGCCGCCCCTCAAGCACGACCACGGCGTACTGACCGTGCCCACCGGACTGCTTGACGTGCCGGCCGGTGACGGTGGCCGGGCCGGCCAGCGTCTCCACCAGCGGCACGCGGACCGGCGGGGTGTTCACCGCGACGCCGAGCCGGGTGCGCAGCCGGTCCAGCAGCACCGCGGCGTGTGCGTCCCCGACGCACCACAGCAGTGCCTGCCCGGTGTCGGCCCGGCGTTCCAGCCGGACGGTCGGGTCCTCGGCGACCAGCCGTCCCAGTGCGGTGGCCAGCCGGTCCTCCTCGGCCCGGGAGGCCGCCTCGACGGCGACCGGCAGCTGCGGCTCGGGCAGGGCCCACGGGGTCACGAGCAGCGGGCGCTCCGGGCTGGACAGGGTGTCGCCGGTCTCGGCCGAGCTGAGCCGGGCCACCGCGCAGATGTCCCCCGCCGGGCACTCCGGGACCGGCCGGAGCACCGAGCCCAGCGGGCAGGACAGCGCGCCCACGCGTTCGTCGGCGTCGTGGTCGGGGTGCCCACGCTCGGCCAGCCCGTGACCGGAGACGTGCAGCGCCATGTCCGGCCGCAGCGTCCCGGAGAAGACCCGGACCAGCGAGATCCGCCCCAGGTAGGGGTCGGTCGTCGTCTTCACCACCTCGGCGACCAGCGGACCGGCCGGGTCGCAGCCCACCGCGGGCACCGGGCGCCCAGCGAGATCGGTGACCACCGGGCAGGGCCGTTCCAGCGGCGACGGGAACGCCGCCACAAGCAGGTCCAGCACCTCCCGCACGCCCAGGCCGGTGAGGGGCGCGGTGAACAGCACGGGGTGCAGTGCGCCCCGGGCCACCGCCGTCTCCAGGTCGGTCACCAGCTCGCTTTCCGACACCGGCTCGCCGGCGAGGTAGCGCTCCAGCAGCGTCTCGTCCTCGCTCTCGGCGATCACCGCCTCGATCAGCTCCGCCCGCAGCTGGTCGACCCCCGGGAGCCCGGGGTGCGGTTCGAGCAGCGAGAGGAGCTCCCGGGGCGCGCCGTCCGGCCCCGGCTCGACGACGTGCAGCTGGTGCACCCCGCCCAGGCGTTCCCGGCAGGCGCGGACCGCACCGGCGAGGTCGGCTCGCGGCCGGTCGGCCTGGGTGACCACCACCGCCCTCGGCATGCCCACCGCGGCACACTCGTCCCACAGCTGCACGGTGGCGGCGTCGACGCCGGCGACCGCGGAGACCACGAACAGCGCCGCGTCGGCGGCCCGCAGCGCGGCCCGCACCTCGCCGACGAAGTCCGGTGCGCCCGGGGTGTCCAGCAGCGTCAGCCGGTGGCCGGCGTGCTCGACGGTGGCCGCGGCCAGCGACACGGAGTGCTGCTCGCGGACCTCGACCTCCTCGGTGTCCAGACAGGTCGTGCCGTCCTCGACCCGGCCCGCCCGCGACAGCGCTCCCGAGGCCGCGATCAGGGCTTCGGCCAGCGTGGTCTTGCCCGCCCCCGTCCGCCCGACCAGCGCGACGTTGCGCACGCGGTCTGCCGGGCGCGGCACGGGGGCGCCGGCATGTTCCCGATTGGTGTCCCTGCCGTTGCGTGTGGCCACCGGACCTCCGCGGAAGACGTCGTCATCCCAGGGACCCAGCCTGGCCCTCGTCGTCCCGGGGGACAAGTCCGGGGCGGTGGCCGGGGACCCGACCGGCGTCGGGGACGGCGGCTCAGGTCGGTACGTCCAGCACGGCGCGACCGGCGCGGCGCTGCTCGGCGCGCAGCCGGCGGCCGGTGCGCCGGTACCACTCGGCCATCACGGCCACGGCCAACAGCACCTCGATGACGTCGCCGCCGTAGGAGAGGAGCTGCGCGCCGGCGCGGACCTCGTCGGCGGCGCCCAGGGTGACCGGCGGGGAGGCGTACAGCAGCTTGGCCAGCACGCCGTGCCCGGCGGCCAGCAACACCAGGACGCCGGCCCGCGCCGGCGTCGACACCCGCCGCGGTATCGGGTCGACGCCGGCCAGCAGCCAGCTGACCAGGCACCCGGTGAGCACCATGTGCCCGTGCACCAGCAGGTGGAGGAACGGCGAGGAGTGCAGCAGCCCGAACAGCGGCGTCAGGTAGAGCGCGGCGAGCGATCCGAGCTCCAGCGGAACGACGACGACCGGCGCGGTGAGGATGCGGACCGGCGCGCTGTGCAGCACCCGCAGCAGGCCTCGGCGCGGACGGCGGGGCAGCGTGCGCAGGGCCAGGGTGACCGGCGCCGAGCACGCCAGCAGCAGGGGCGCCAGCATCACCAGGGCCAGGTGCTGGGCGACGTGCCCGGAGAACTCCCCGGTCCGGGCGGTCACCGGCGGGGACAACGCCACCGCGGCGACCGCCAGCCCACCGGCCGCAGCGAGCAGCCGGGTGCGGGGCCACGCCGTCCCCCGCCGGCGGAGCACCGCCCAGCCGGCCAGGTACGGCACCGCGACGGCGAGCGGCAGCACCACGGCGAGCCAGGCACCCGGCCCCGCCGCCGGGTCGTGCGTCACCAGGGCGGCGCCGCGAGCGGGCGGGCCGGCCGGCGCAGCAGCACCAGCCCGGCGAGCAGCAGGAGCGCCCCGGCGACGTCCCAGGCCAGGTCGTAGGGCAGCAGGTCGACGCCGTAGCGGATCTGGTGCAGGCCGAACACCTTGTGCTGGACCAGCCCGTCGTAGAGCTGGAAGGCACCGGCACCGACCAGCCCGCCGGCCCACACCCGGACGGGCACGGTGGCCTGGCGCCGGTGCAGGTCGGCGAGCAGGAACAGCCCGACCACGACCGCCGTCCAGCTGAAGGCGTGGAAGAACCCGTCGGAGACCAGTCCGGCGGCGCTGGTCCCGCGGTCGTAGAAGTGGTGCCAGTGCAGCAGCTGGTGGAAGACCGTCTCGTCGACGAAGCCCGCAACCCCGACGCCGACCAGCACGCCGGTGAGCAGCGAGCGGCCGGTGCGGGCGGGACGCTCCACCGGTGGGGGCACGCGGTCATCCTGGCAGGCCCACCCCCGACCCGGCAGGTGTGCGCCGCCGACCCGGCAGGTGAGACTGGCGCGGTGCTGCCACCCGCCGGGACGCCCGGGACCGATCTGCCGGTCCGCTCGGTGCTGGCCGCCCTGGACACCGCGCTCGCCACGGCGGGCACCGCCGTCCTCGTCGCCCCGCCGGGCACCGGCAAGACGACGTTGGTGCCCCTGGCGCTGGCCGACCGGCTGCCCGGCCGGGTGGTCGTGGCCCAGCCCCGGCGGGTCGCCGCCCGCGCCGCGGCCCGCCGGATGGCCGTGCTGCTGGGCGAGCCGGTGGGCCGCTCGGTCGGCTACAGCGTCCGGGGGGACAGCCGGCGCAGCGACGCCACCCGGGTCGAGGTGGTCACCACCGGGCTGCTGGTCCGCCGGTTGCAGGCCGACCCGGAGCTCGCCGGGGTGTCCGCCGTCGTGCTCGACGAGTGCCACGAGCGGCAGCTGGACACCGACCTGGC
>JAOPUQ010000074.1 GCA_025963425.1 Modestobacter sp.
TGATCGCCGCGGCGATGCTCGAGGTGCGGCCGGAGGACCTGGAGTGGGAGAAGGGCCGCTGGTTCGTCGCCGGTGACCCCAGCCAGGGCAAGACGATGCCGGAGATCTCGATGGCCGCGCACGGCACCGTGACGCTGCCCGAAGGCGTCGACGGCAACCTGGACGCCGAGGTCACCTACGACCCGCCGAACCTGACCTTCCCGTTCGGCGCCTACATCTGCGTGGTCGACGTCGACGCCGGGACCGGGCACGTGAAGGTCCGCCGGTTCATCGCCGTCGACGACTGCGGCACCCGGATCAACCCGATGATCATCGAGGGCCAGGTGCACGGCGGGCTGGCCGACGGCGTCGGGATGGCGCTGATGGAGTTCATCGACTTCGACGAGGACGGCAACTGCCTCGGTGGGTCGTTCATGGACTACCTGATCCCCACCGCCATGGAGGTGCCGGACTGGGAGACCGGGCACACGGTCACCCCCAGCCCGCACCACCCGATCGGCGCCAAGGGCATCGGGGAGTCCGCGACCGTCGGGTCTCCGCCCGCGGTGGTGAACGCCGTCGTCGACGCGCTCGCCCCCTACGGCGTCATTCATCTGGACATGCCCTGCACGCCGGCCCGGGTGTGGGCGGCCATGCAGGGCCGCTCGACCCCGCCGATCTGATGGGGGCGATCCGATGACGGACCTGATGGCGGATCCCATGGCGGACCCCATGGCCGGGACGGCGGCCGAGCTCGCCCGGACCCGGGTGCCGTTCGTGCGGGCGACCGTCGTCCGGGCGCAGCACCCGACGAGCTCGCACGCCGGGGACACCGCGCTCGTCCGCGCCGACGGCAGCATCGACGGGTTCGTCGGGGGCACCTGCGCGGAGTCCTCGGTTCGGGAGTACGGGCTGCAGGTCCTGCGGGCGGGTGAACCGCTGCTGCTGCGGATCGTGCCGGGTGGTCAGGCCGCGGGGGCGGAGCCCGGGGCGGTCACCGTCGCCAACCCGTGCCTGTCCGGTGGGTCGATGGAGATCTTCCTCGAACCCCGGCTGCCCGCCCCGCGCGTGCTGGTCGTCGGCGACACCCCGATCGCCCACGCGCTGGCCGAGCTGGGCGGGCCACTGGGCTTCGCGGTCGAGCTGACCGACGGTGCGGCCGTTCCGGACCCGGACGACGCCGCGCTGGTGGTCGCCTCGCACGGACGTGCGGAGGAGCCGGCGCTGACCGCGGCGCTGCGGTCCGGGGTGCCGTACGTGGGGCTGGTGGCCAGCCGGACCCGGGGGGCGGCGGTGCTCGCCTCCCTCGACGTGCCCGCGGAGGCCCGGGCCCGGGTGCACTCCCCGGCCGGGCTGGACCTGGGCGGTCGGACGGCGCCGGAGATCGCGCTGTCGATCCTGGCCGAGCTGGTCGGCGAACGCCGGGCCGCCGCTGCCGAGCGGACAGCTCCGGTCGAGCCGGTGACCGCGGTGGACCCGGTGTGCGGGATGACGGTGGCCGCCGTCCCGGCGTCGGTGCACCGGGAGACCGCCGGGGGAACCGTGTTCTTCTGCTGCGTCGGCTGCCGGGACGCCTACGCCGCCGACCCGGACCGGTATGCCCGCTGAGCGGGCTTTCGGCACTGGAAGCCCCGGGCTTTCGGTACCGAGAGCCCCGGGCGTTCGGTACCGCAAGCCCGGGGAGGGGAGGACGACGTCGCCCGGCTGTTCCCCGACGTCGCAGCGCTCGCCCAGGCGCTGGACGGCGCGGACTACCTGACCGACCTGGGCCTGGCGACGGCGATGTTCCTCGCCGTCCGGCTGCCCCAGCCGCTGCTGCTGGAGGGCGAGCCCGGCGTCGGCAAGACCGAGGCGGCGAAGGCGCTGGCCCAGCTGCTGGACACCCCGCTGTACCGGCTGCAGTGCTACGAGGGGATCGACGCCGCCGAGGCGCTCTACGAGTGGGACCACCCGCGGCAGCTGCTGGGCATCCGGCTGGCCGAGGCCCGGCACGGCGACGTGGCGGAGTCCGACCTCTACCGGTCGCAGTACCTGCTGCGCCGCCCGCTGCTGCAGGCGATCGAGCACGCCGGCCCCCGCCCGGCGGTGCTGCTGCTCGACGAGATCGACCGGGCCGACGCCGAGTTCGAGGCCTTCACCTTCCAGGTGCTGGCCGAGGCCGCGGTGAGCATCCCGGAGCTGGGCACGGTGCGGGCGGCTCACCCGCCGATCGTCGTCCTCACCTCCAACCGGACCCGCGACCTGCACGACGCGCTGACCCGGCGCTGCCTCTACCACTGGATCGACTACCCGCCGCCGGAGCGGATCGCCGAGATCGTCCGCCGCCGGGTGCCCGGCAGCGACGAGCCGCTGGCCTTCGACGCCGCGGCCGCGGTCACCCGGCTGCGGTCGCTGGACCTGGTCAAGCCCCCGGGCATCGCCGAGGCGATCGACTGGGTGTCGGCGCTGGCGCTGCTCGGGGTGCGCCGGCTGGACCCACCGGCGGTGGAGGCGACCTGGGGTGCGGTGCTGAAGAACCGCGACGACCTGGATCTCGCCCGGGTCCGGGGCGCGGACTGGCTGGCCGGGGCCGGTCACGGCTGAGCTGCCGGTCGCCCCCGGTCCGCTGGCGGTCGGCCTCACGGCCGTGCTGCACCGGGCCGGGCTGCCGGTGACCCCGGAACGGGCGGCCCGGCTGGCGCAGGCGCTGCGGCTGGTGCCGCCGGGGGAGCGGGCGAGCCTGTACTGGGCCTGCCGGATCACCCTGGTCACCGACCGGGTGCAGTTGCCGCTGTTCGACGCGGTGTTCGCCGCGGTCTTCGACGGCATGCTCGACCCGGCCGACTCCCGCGGTGACCCGAACGCGCCGCCGCCGGTGGGTGCCGAGCCGCGCACCCGGCCCGCACCGCCGGACCACCGGCCCGAGGACGCGGCCGGGGCACCCTCCGGCGGTGAGCCGCGGGTCGGGCAACCGGGCCCGGACGGCGCGGACGACGGCCCCGAGCGGGACACGGTGCTGGCGGTGGCGTCGGCCGAGCAGCGGCTGGGGGAGACCGCGTTCGCCGCGCTCACCGACGACGAGCTCGCGCAGGTGCGGCATCTCGTCCGGCGGATCGTGCTGGCCACTCCCGAGCGCCGCAGCCGGCGCACCCGGCCCGGCGGCAGCGAGCAGCTGGACCTGCGCCGCACCATCCGGACCGCGCAGCGCAGCGGCGGCGACGTCGTCCGGCTGGTGTCCCGGCGACGGCGTCGCCGGCCGCGGCGGCTCGTCCTGCTGTGCGATGTGTCGGCGTCGATGGAGCCCTACACGCGGGTCTTCCTCACCCTGCTGCAGGGCGCGGTCAGCGAGGGGGCGGCGGAGGCCTTCGTCTTCTCCACCGGCCTCACCCGGCTGACCCGCCAGCTCGCCGGCCGTGACGCCGACGCCGCGCTGGCCCGGGCGGCGGCGGCCTCCACGGGCTGGGCGGGTGGCACCCGGCTGGCCGGCAGCATCACCGAGTTCCTGGAGGCCTTCGGCCGCCGGGGGATGGCCCGCGGGGCGGTCGTCGTGGTGCTCTCCGACGGCTGGGCGACCGACGACCCGGCCGACGTCGCGACGGCGATGGCCCGGCTGCGCCGGCTGGCCTACCGGGTCGTCTGGGTGAACCCGCGCAAGGCCGCGCCAGGGTTCGCGCCGGTGGTCGGTGGGATGGCGGCCGCGCTGCCGTTCTGCGACGCCTTCGTCAGCGGGCACAGCCTGGCCGCGCTGACCGAGGTCGCCGCGGCGGTCGGTGCCGAGCGGCGCTGACGGGCGGGCTGCCGACGGCGGGCTGCTGACGGGCGGGGCCGGCCTCCGGCACGATGCACCGGTGGACCTCTCCGACGTCGCCGACGAGCTGTACGGCGTGCCCCCGGAGGAGTTCGTCGCCGCCCGCACCGACGCCCGGGACCGGGCGAAGGCGGCCGGCGACAAGGAGCTCGCCGCCGGGATCGCCGCGCTGCCGAAGCCGTCCACCGCGGCCTGGGTCTGCAACCTGCTGGTCCGCGCCAAGCCCGAGGAGATCGCCCAGCTGGTCGAGCTGGGCGGGATGATGCGCGAGGCCCAGCTGTCGCTGTCCGGCGAGCAGATGAAGGAGCTGGGCAAGCAGCGCTCCCAGGTCGTCTCGGCGCTCACCCGCCAGGCCCGGGCTCTGGCCCATCAGCAGGGGCACGACGTGAGCACCTCGATCGCCGAGCAGGTGGAGGGCACGCTGCGGGCGGCGGTCGCTGACGCCGACGCGGGGGAGGCGCTGCTCGGCGGCCGGCTGACCGGCGCGCTCACCTACACCGGGCTGGGGCCGGTCGACCTCGGTGGCGCGGTGGCCACCCCGGCCCGGTCCGGCGGTCGGACGTCGGCGCCGGCCGCCGCTCGGCCGCCGTCGCCGAAGCGGAGAGCCGCGAAGGCGCAGCCAGACGATGCGGAGCGGGCGC
>JAOPUQ010000013.1 GCA_025963425.1 Modestobacter sp.
GCGGGAGCATCTCCCGCTCCTCCTCGCGGTTGAGCAGGTTGTAGTGGTCCTGCATGGACACGAAGCGGTGCCAGCCGTGCTCGCCGGCCAGGTGCAGCGCCTTGCTGAACTGCCAGGCCCACATCGACGAGGCGCCCAGGTAGCGGACCCGGCCCGACCGGACGGCGGAGTCCAGGACCTCCAGGGTCTCCTCGATCGGGGTGTGCGGGTCCCAGCGGTGGATCTGGTACAGATCGATGTAGTCGGTGCCCAGCCGGTTCAGGCTGGCATCGAGCTCGGCCAGGATCGCCTTGCGGGACAGCCCGGCGCCGTTGGGGCCCGGCCGCATCCGGCCGTGCACCTTGGTGGCCAGGACGACGTCCTCCCGGTCGGCGAAGTCCCGGATCGCCCGCCCGGTGATCTCCTCGCTGGAGCCGGCCGAGTAGACGTTCGCCGTGTCGAAGAAGGTGATGCCGGCGGCCAGGGCCTTCTGGATGACCTGACGGCTGTCCTCCTCGGGGAGGCTCCAGGGGTGGCCGCCGCGGGCCGGGTCGCCGAAGCTCATCATCCCCAGGCAGATCCGGGAGACCTGCAGGCCGGTGGCGCCGAGACGTGTGTACTCCATACCCCCACCCTCCGCCCGGCCCCGACGGTCCGGCCACCCGGGACGGCCGCTGGTGGACCCGCTCGGATCAGGGGAGGACGGCGAACCGCCGCTGCACGGCCGTGGCCACGTCCGGCGGCAGCTCGCCGAACGGCTCGACCGCGATGGCCGGAGAGGCGGGGCGCCCGGCACGCCGCCAGACGGCGACCGCCTGCCCGTCGCTGACGACCGTCGCGCGGAACATGCCGTTGTTCCCGGGCACGATGCGGTCGGCGAAGGCGGGCGGCACCGTGCAGCTGCGGTCGGCGTAGCCGAGCACCAGCTCGTCGAAGCCGGGCAGCAGCAGCACCTGGCTCGCCTCGGCGCGGCAGCCGGCCAGCCGGTCGGGGGTCCCGGGGTCCATCCAGTGCTCGACGCCGTCGACGTCCAGGCGCGCCAGCCGGGGGCCGGCGACCGCCAGCCCGCCCCGGACGTCGCGGACCAGGACCCCGGCCCAGCGCACCAGGTCCTTGACCGTGGCCGGGCCGTGGCTGCGGAAGAAACGCAGCGCCAGTTCCGCGAGCGCCTCCTCGCGATCCAGCCGCCGCGGCGCGGGCACCCACTCGTCGAGCAGCACGAACAACTGCTCGGCGCCGGCGGTGGGCCCGAGGCAGAGGATGCCGGTCTGGGCGAGGTGCCAGAGCAGGTGGTAGCCGCGCTGCCCGGTCGTGGGGACGCCGGCGTCGGCGAGGGCCGCAAGCAGGTCGGCGCGGGCCAGCCGGCGCCCGCCGTCCAGCGCACCGACGGCCACGCCGCGGGCCCGCTCGACGTCGTCCTCGGTCAGCTCCAGTGCGGCGCGCCGGCTCGCCGCCCCGGCGAGCACCCGCGGGCCGAGCACCGCCAGCATCCAGCCGAGGTCCTCGGCGGGGACCAGGTGCAGGGTGCCCCGCATCGGCCAGGACCGGACCACCTCCCCGCGGTCCAGCGCCGCCGTGACGCCGACCCGGGTGCCGTCGGCGGTGCGCAGCGCCACCGAGGTCAGCGCGCCGGGCAGATCCTGCCCCTGGACGGCGGTGAGCCAGCGGACGACCTCGGCAGCGGTCGCCGGGCGCGGCCCGGCCAGCCGCTGGGCGACCAGCCGGAGCAGCGCGACCTCCGCGGGCGATGTCATGGCCGCACCCTGCCAGCCGGGTACGACGGTCGGCGGGCCCGGCGACGCCTGCCCAGGAGTAACGGCGGGGTCACGGCGGCGCAACGCGGGACCCCTAGCGTCCGCTTCCGTGACCGTCCGCCGCAGCGCGAGGAAGCCGATGACCGCCGTCCCGCTGATCGACCTGACTCCCTGGTACGCCGGGAACGCCGATGACCGCCGGCTCGTGGCCACGCAGGTCGACGCCGCGCTGTGCGAGGTCGGCTTCCTGCTCCTCACCGGGCACCCGGTCACCTCGCAGCTCACCGACCGGGTCCGGCGCGAGGCCCGCCCGTTCTTCGACCTCCCCGCAGCGGCGAAGGCCGAGCTGGCCTGCCTGCGCGGCGGCCGCGGCTGGATCCCGCCGGGCGCGGAGGCCAACGCCGGCTCCGACGGCCTGGACACCCCGCCGGACCTCAAGGAATCGTTCACCTTCGGCCCGGAGGAGACGCCACCGGCGGTGGTGGGGACGGCGGAGCAGGCCTGGTTCGGCCCGAACGCCTGGCCGGCCGAGCTGCCCGGGCTGCGGACCGCCGCCGGCTCGTTCGCCAACTGCTGCTCCAGCGTGGCCGAGGACCTGCTGCGCGTCTTCGCCCTCGCCCTGGACCTGCCCGACGACTTCTTCGTCGCCCGCTGCCGCGGCAACACCTGGAGCGTCAACCTCAACTGGTACCCGGCCTGGGAGCAGGTCGGGTCGGTCGCCCCCGGCCAGTTCCGGATCGGCCAGCACACCGACTTCGGCACGCTGACCCTGCTGGACCGCCAGCCCGGCGCCGGCGGACTGCAGGTGTGCGCCGCGGATGGCGAGTGGGTCGACGCCCCGTTCGTGCCGGGCGCGCTCACGGTCAACGCGGGGGACCTGCTGGCCCGCTGGACCGGCGACCGGTGGCGCTCCACCCCGCACCGGGTGCTGCCGCCACCGGCCGACGTCCCGACCGAGGAACTGCTGTCGCTGGTGTTCTTCCACGAGGCCGACCCGCTCACCGTCGTCGAGACGCTGCCCACCGCCGCGGCCGGCCCGGAGCGGTACCAGCCGGTCACCGCCGGGCAGTTCCTGCGCGGCCGGATGGACTCCATCACCGTCGGCTGACCTGCTCTGGTCCACTGCTCGGGTGCAGACATCGGACTGGGACGCGCGCTACGCCGAGAAGGCCCAGTGGTCGGCCGGACCCAACGCGCTGGTCGCCGCGCTGCTGGGGGACCTGCCGCCCGGGCGCGCGGTCGACCTGGCCGCGGGGGAGGGGCGCCACGCCCGCTGGCTGGCCGGGCTCGGCTGGGAGGTCACCGCGGTCGACTTCTCCGCCGTCGGGCTGGACCGGGGCCGGGCGGCGCCGGGCGGGGACGCCGTCCACTGGGTGGTCGCCGACGTCCTGACCTGGACGCCGCCCGCCGCGGACCTCGACCTCGTCCTCGTCGCCTACCTGCACCTGCCCGAGGCCGACACGGTGGACCTGCTCACCCGCGCGGTCGGCTGGCTGCGGCCCGGCGGCCGGCTGCTGGTGCTCGGCCACGACGTGGCGAACCTGGACGCCGGCGTCGGCGGACCGCGGGACGCGGCGATCCTGCACAGCGTCGACCGGCTGGCACCGGTCGCCCGGCTGCTGGCGGTCGACCGGCTCGAGCAGGTGTCGCGCGAGACCCCGGCCGGGACGGCGCTGGACACCCTGCTGCTCGGCCGCCGCCGGGACTGACCCCGGCTACCGTGCCCTCATGATGGGCATGGGTGGTCTGGACGGGCCGCAGGGCGAACGGCGGCGCCGGATGGTGGCCGGGTTGATCGTCGCGGCGATGCTGCTGGCCGCCGGCGCCGTCCTGCTGGGCGCGGTGCTGTGACGCCCGGCCCCACCGTCGAGCAGTGGTTCGCCGCGGCGGGCTCGCGTGCGGACGAGCTCCGCCGGGTCGACGCGCTGGTGATGGCCGCCGCCCCGGACATCGACCGCCAGCCCGTGCCGGTCGGCAGCGGCGCCATGCTCGGATACGGCCTGATGCCCTACCGGCCGCGGTCGGCGAAGGAGACGACCAGGTGGCCGTTGATCGCGCTGGCGGCCCAGAAGCGGCACCTGTCCCTCTAGGTGTGCGCCGTCGTCGACGGCACGTACCTCGCCGAGGCGCGGGCCGAGCGGCTGGGAAAGGTGTCCTGCGGAAAGACTGCATCCGGTTCACCTCGCTCGACCGGGTGGACACCGGGGCGCTCAGCGACCTGGTGCGTGACGCGGTCGCCAGCACCGCGCACGGGCGCAACGCCTACAGCGCCGGCTGAGCGTGGCGGAGCAGGTCGACCACCTGCTCCTCCGACGTGGCGCGGAAGTCCGCGTAGAACCCGCCTACCGAGGCGAACCGGTCCGGGATCAGCACGCTGACCAGCTCGGCCACCTCGGCGGCCAGGGTCCGCGCGGCGTCGGCTGCGCAGACCGGCGCCGCCAGCACCACCCGCCCGGGGCCCTGCGCCAGGGTGACGGCGCAGGCGGCCCGGGCGGTCGCGCCGGTCG
>JAOPUQ010000114.1 GCA_025963425.1 Modestobacter sp.
TCGGCGTCGGCCCGCACCGTCTCCAGCAGGGGTGCCAGGTCCCGCTCGGCCAGCTGGCCGCCCGACAGCACCGAGATCGGCACCGGCTCGTGGCCCGCGCAGCACAGCCGGGCCGCGACCTCGAACGACGCCCGCAGCAGGGCGCCGTCGGGCGCGGCGATGTCCTCGACGTGCCGCGGCGGCAGCACCATGCTGGCCGGGAAGCCCCACTCCTCCAGTGCGACCGAGGTGAGCCGCAGGCCGGAGATGCCGTAGCGCTGCACCTCGGCGGCGCGGCGGGGGGCGCCCGAGGACGTCGCGGCGGTCAGCTGGGCATACCCGGCCGGGTCGTTGTGGTGCAGCAGCGCGACCCCCAGCTGAGCCAGCAGCCCCAGGCACAGCGCGTCCTGCGGCCGCTCCCCGAACCGCGGGGCCAGGGTGGCCGCGGACAGCGCCAGGGTGGTGTTGACCTCCCAGAAGTCCCCGGGCAGCCGGGACTCGTCGTGCAGGTCGGTGAGCGCGACCGTGGCCATGGTCCGCACGGTGGTGAAGCCGACGACGGTGACCGCGAGCTGCAGGGACCTCACCCGCCCCCGCATGCCGAAGTAGGCCGAGTTCGCCAGCTTCATCACGCGGCCGGCCAGCGGCACGTCCAGGGCGAGGATCCGGGACAGCTCCTTGGCGTTGGCGGAGTCGGCGTTGGCCGCCGACACCACCTGGGCGGCGACGGGCCGCTGGCTCGCCATCGTGTCGATGCTGGCCAGCACCCGCTCGATGTCGAAGACCGGGACGGCGGCGAGGGCCGGCGGCACGTCGGTCGCACCTCCAGCACGGTTCCGGACGGTCATCGGACGGTGCTCCGGCGCCCGGCGAACCACGCGGTCGTGACCGCGCCGCTCATCGGCTCCGCCAGCCGGAAGCCCTGCAGGTGGGTGGCTCCCAGCCGGGCCAGCTCGGCCGCCTGCTCAGCGGTCTCCACCCCCTCGGCGACCGTCTGCAGCCCCAGGCTCCTGGCCAGCGCGATGACCGCCGTGGCGATCTCCGCGTGCCCGTCGGCGAGCTCGGCGACGAAGGAGCGGTCCACCTTCAGGCAGGTGACCGGCAGGTGCCGCAGATAGGCCAGGGAGGAGTAGCCGGTGCCGAAGTCGTCGATGGCCAGCTCGACACCCAGGTCGCGCAGCTGCAGGAGCACGGCCCGGGCCGAGGCGGGGTCCTTCACCAGGGCCGACTCGGTGATCTCCACCGACAGCCGGCCGGAGGAGAGGCCGTGGCGCAGCAGCGCCGACTGGACGTGCCCGCACAGGTGCGCGTCCAGCTGGAGCGCCGAGACGTTGACGTTCGCCCGGGCCGGCGCGGCGGCCCCGAGCAGCCGGTCCCACTCGGCCAGCTGCCGGCAGGTCTCGTCCAGCACCGCCAGGCCGAGCGCGCCGACCAGGCCGTTCTCCTCGGCCAGCGGAACGAACGTGGCCGGGCTGATCGCCCCGCGCTGCGGGTGCTCCCAGCGGGCCAGCGACTCCACCGCGACCGGCGTGCCGTCCACGGTGCTGAAGATCGGTTGGTAGAGCAGCGTGATGTCGCGGCGCTCGATCGCCTCGCGGAGGTCGGCGACGAGGCCCAGCTTGTCCCGCGCCTGGGCCCGGGCGTCCTGGTCCAGGACGGTGATGCGCCCGCGGCCGCCGGCCTTGGCCTGGTACATCGCGATGTCGCAGTCGCGGATGAGCTCCTCGGCGCTGACGTGCTCCTCGGTCTGCACGGTCACCCCGATGCTGGCCAGTGGCCGGTGGTCGACGTCGCCGAACTGCACCGGCCGGCCCAGCGTCTCGCCGATCCGCTCGGCCATGGCGACCGCGTCGTCCTCGTCGACGTCCTCGCACACGACCACGAACTCGTCGCCGCCGAAGCGGGCCACCAGGTCGCCGGGGCGGACGACGGCCCGCAGCCGGGCGGCCACCTCGACCAGCAGCTCGTCGCCGGCCGCGTGGCCCAGCGAGTCGTTGACGACCTTGAAGTTGTCCAGATCCAGGAAGATGCATGCCAGCCCGGTGCCGCCCGGGGTGAACCGCTCGCTGACGTACTCGGCGAGCAGCGTCCGGTTGGGCAGCCCGGTCAGCGGGTCGTGGTTGGCCTGGTGGGCGAGCCGGACCTCGAAGGCCAGCCGCTCGGTGATGTCCTCGATCGTGCCGACGAACCCCGCGCCCACGCCGGGGGTGAACATGTGGGCGAACCGGATGACCGTCGTCCGGACGGCGCCGTCCTCGCGGACCAGCCGGGCCTGGGCCTCGGCCGCGCCACCCTCCAGGACGGCGGCGGCCTGCTCGATGACCCCGTCCAGGTCGTCGGGGTGCACGACCGCGAGCCAGCCGGTGCCCAGCAGCTGCTCGGCCTGCCGGCCGACGAGGCCGCAGAACGCGTCGTTGACGTGGGCCAGCCGCATGCCCTGCTCCGACAGCAGCGTGGGCACCGGGGAGCGCTCGGTGAGCGTGGAGAACCGGCGCTCGTGCGCGTCCGCGGTGGCGCGCAGAGCGCGCTCCTGCTCGGTGGCCGTGGCCGCCAGCCGCAGGGTCCACAGCCGACCCGCCGGTGCCGGGGTGGCGGCGACCAGCACCTCGAGCAGGGCGCCGCTGGCGGTCCGCACCGGCAGGGTCATCTGCACCGAGCGCTCACGGCGCAGCAGCAGCTTGGTCTCCCCGCCGCGCAGGGAGGGCAGCACCTGGCCCATCGTCAGGGACTGCAGGTCCTCCAGCGCGTAGCCCAGCAGCTGGACGGCTCGCTCGTTGGCCCACCGGACCCGGGGTCGCCCACGGTCGGTCTCGACGACGAGCACCGCCGCCGACTCGGTGACCGCCACCCCGTGGAACACCGCGGTCACGACGTCCGCCGAGGGTAGCGGTGCCCCGAGTGGCGCGTCCGACGTCGACGTCACCGCCCACCCCCGTCCTGCCGCCACGATCGCCTCGATGTGACCTGCACCATCCACATCGGGAACGGTGCCCCCGGGCTGGACCGAGGATTCCTGAAGTCCCCCTTTCGGGTCGGGTCGGCACACGTGCGGGCGCATCCACCCCCGGCGGTGACGGTGGGTGACCGGAGCGGGCCCGTGCCGGAGGACGGCCGCCCTGGAGTTACTCGCGCGTACGCGGTATGGGATCGTCCAAGAGACGACGTCGAGACGGCGAGCAGCCGTCAGAGTGGGGGGTTCCATGCGGTTGCACCTGTCGCGCGATGACCAGGCCTTCCGGGAGGAGATGCGCGCCTTCTTCACCACGGCGGTGCCGCAGTCCATCCGGGACAGGGTCGCGGCACGGCGCGAGCTGTCCAAGGACCAGATGGTGGAGAGCCAGCGCGTGCTCAACGCCGCCGGGCTCGCCGTGCCGCACTGGCCGGTCGAGTGGGGCGGCCGCGGGTGGACGCCGCTGCAGCGCCACATCTGGCACGAGGAGATGATGGCGGCCTGCGTGCCGCCGCCGCTGGCCTTCAACGCCACCATGATCGGTCCGGTCATCGCCGCCTTCGGCAACCAGGAGCAGAAGGAGCGGTTCCTGCCGGCCACGGCGAACCTCGACATCTGGTGGTGCCAGGGCTTCTCCGAGCCCGACGCCGGCTCCGACCTGGCCTCGCTGCGCACCACCGCCGTCCGC
>JAOPUQ010000117.1 GCA_025963425.1 Modestobacter sp.
AGCGCGTACTGGCCGGATCTCTCCGCGGTGATCGTCATGGCCGGCTCCTACCCAACGGGTGGCCGCGATGCGCCCGGACCGGGGGAGAACCGGTCCGGGCGACGAGATCACGGCTGGGGGAGGACCTTCACCCAGCCGTCCTTCTTGTCGCGGAGTCGGCGGAGGCGGGCGGGGCCTTCCTCCGCCGCACGACCGCCGCGTGGCCACGTTCGTCGGGAGCGTGGGCGGCGCACGCTCCGGGCGAACGTGGAAGAAGTCCGGGCCAATCGTGTAGGAACCCGCCCGAAGCGGGGGCGGACCGCGAGGCCAGGGGAACGGTTAGGACCCCACCTGCGGTGTTGCTCCAGCTGGAGCGGCCTCGGGTGCACGGGACGTGGGTCCGCGGCGGCCCGCGTGCCGGATGGCTCGCCGCGAGGTGGGGTCGCCCAGTGGGTCCGGGGCCCATCGGGCGGGTGTGACAGGCGCCGGCCCGTCCTGCCGGGTCAGCATTCCACGATGCTGACCGGCAGCACGGTGAGCGCGAGGCCGCCGAGCGAGGTCTCCTTGTACTTGCTGTGCATGTCCCGCCCGGTCTCGCGCATCGTCTCGATGACCGTGTCCAGTGAGACGCGATGGGAGCCGTCGCCCCGCAGCGCCATCCGGGCGGCGTTGATCGCCTTGCCGGCGGAGATGGCGTTGCGCTCGATGCAGGGGATCTGGACGAGCCCCCCGACCGGGTCGCAGGTCAGGCCCAGGCTGTGCTCCATCGCGATCTCGGCGGCGTTCTCGACTTGGGCGGGCGTGCCCCCCAGGACCTCGGCGAGGCCACCGGCGGCCATGGACGCGGCCGAACCGACCTCCCCCTGGCACCCGACCTCGGCCCCGGAGATCGACGCCTGCTCCTTGTACAGGGAGCCGATAGCGCCGGCGGTGAGCAGGAACCGGACCGTCGTCGCGTCGACGTCGGCCGCGCCCGCCGGGACGTAGCGGGTGGCGTAGTAGAGGACCGCGGGGATGATCCCGGCTGCCCCGTTCGTCGGCGCGGTGACGACTCGGCCACCGGAGGCGTTCTCCTCGTTGACCGCCATCGCGACCAGGTTCACCCAGTCCTCGGCGTAGGTCGGGTGGCGATCGGGGTCGTCGGCGAGGAGGGTCCGGTGCCAGTCCCGCGCCCGGCGCCGCACGTTCAGCCCGCCCGGCAGCGTCCCCTCCCTGCTGAGACTGTGCCGCACGCATTCCTCCATCACATCGCGAATGTGCAGCAACCCCGCGCGCACCTCGTCGGCGCTGCCTAGCCCGGACTCGTAGCGCAGCATCACCTCGCTGATCGATCCGCCCGACTCGGCGCACCGGGCCAGCAGCTCCGCGGCGGTGCCGAACGGACCGCGGTCTCCGTCGGCGACCGGCCGGCCGAACTCCTCGCGGGTGACGACGAAGCCGCCGCCGACGGAGAAGTAGGTCCGCTCGTGCAGTACACGGCCCGCGTGGTCGACCGCCTCGACGGTCATGCCGTTGGGATGCTCAGGCAGCAGGGTCTGCGGGTACAGCGCGATGTCACCTTCGCCCAGCCGGACCGGTGGGCCCCCGCCGAGCCGCAGCGGGTCACCCGCCCGCAGCTCGGCGAGCCGCGCGTCGATCTCCTCGGGGGTGATCCGCTCGGGCTGGTGTCCCTCCAGACCGAGCAGGACCGCGGGCATGGTGCCGTGCCCGGCACCGGTGGCGGCCAGCGAGCCGTAGAGCGTCACCCGGACGTCGGTCGTGGCTACCAGGAGCCCGCGGTCGCCCAGTTCACTGGCGAACCGGGCGGCCGCACGCATCGGCCCGACGGTGTGCGAGCTGGACGGGCCGACGCCGATGGAGAAGAGGTCGAACACGCTGACCGTCACCGCGCGCCTACCCCAGTCCGGGGTACAGCGGGTGGGCGGCGGCGAGCGCGGTGACCCGTTCGCGCAACGGCGCCAGCTGCGCCTCGCCGGCGTCGCCCGGCAGCAGCAGCGCCTGCGCGATCACCTCCGCCACCTCGGCGAACGCCGGCTCGTCGAAGCCGCGGGTGGCCAGGGCCGCGGTGCCGATCCGCAGGCCGGAGGTGACCATCGGCGGGCGCGGGTCGAACGGGACGGCGTTGCGGTTGACGGTGATGTCGACCGCGGCGAGGCGGTCCTCGGCCTGTTGTCCGTCGAGGGCGGCTTCGCGCAGGTCGACCAGCGCCAGGTGCACGTCGGTGCCGCCGGTGAGCACACTGATCCCCGCCGCGCTGACGTCCGGGCGCATCAGCCGCTCGGCGAGCAGCTGCGCACCGCGGATGGTGCGTCGCTGCCGGTCGGCGAACTCCGGCTGCGCGGCCATCTTGAAACCGGTGGCCTTGGCGGCGATCACGTGCTCCAGCGGTCCGCCCTGCTGGCCGGGGAACACCGCTGAGTTGATCTTCTTGGCGAGGGCCGGGTCGTCGGTGAGGATGATCCCGCCGCGGGGACCGCCGAGCGTCTTGTGCGTGGTCGACGTCGTGACATGGGCGTGCGGAACGGGGGAGGGGTGCAGGTCCGCCGCCACCAGGCCCGCGAAGTGCGCCATGTCCACGAGCAGATAGGCGCCGACCTCGTCAGCGATCTGGCGGAACCGCGCGAAGTCCAGGTGCCGCGGATAGGCCGACCAGCCGGCGATGATCAGTTGCGGGCGGTGCTCCCGGGCGAGGCGCTCGACGTCGTCCAGGTCGATGCGGTGGCTGTCCCTTGCCACCTCGTAGGCGGCGACCTTGTAGAGCAGCCCGGAGAAGTTGATCCGCATGCCGTGGGTGAGGTGCCCGCCGTGGGCCATCGAGAGCCCCAGGTTCGTGTCCCCGGGCTTGATCAGAGCCTGCATCGCGGCGGCGTTGGCCTGGGCTCCGGAGTGGGGCTGGACGTTGGCGTACTGCGCACCGAACAGCGCCTTGACCCGGTCGATGGCCAGCTGCTCGATGCCGTCGACGTGCTCGCAGCCGCCGTAGTAGCGGCGCCCGGGGTAGCCCTCGGCGTACTTGTTCGTCAGCACCGAACCCTGGGCCTGCATGGCGGCGAGCGGAGCGTGGTTCTCCGAGGCGATCATCTCCAGCCCGTGCTGCTGGCGGTGCAACTCACGCCCGATCAGCTCGGCCACCTCCGGGTCGAAGGCGGCCAGCGGGGTGTCCAGGACGCTCACTGCCCGGTCGCCGTTCCGGCGACGAGCGCCGTGTAGCCGGCGGAGTCCAGCAGCTGGCCCAGCGCCCGTACGCGGACGGTGAAGAGCCAGCCGTCGCCGAACGGATCATCGTTCACCAGGCTCGGGTTGTTCGCCAGCGCCGCGTTCACTGCCACCACCTCCCCGGAGACCGGGCTGAACAGGTCGGAGACGGACT
>JAOPUQ010000143.1 GCA_025963425.1 Modestobacter sp.
CCGCGACCCGGTGGCCGGGCTGCCCGGCGGCCTGGTGCCGGTCGGCGCCGCGGACGGCGGAGCCCAGCCGGGGGCCGCCCAGCTGCCCCGCCGGCCCAGCTCCCTGCTGGTGCTGCCGGCGGAGACGATCGCGGCGGTCAGCGCGGCGATGGACCATCTCGGCCTGCCCTACGCGCCCGGCACGTCGGGCCCGGAGTCCTTCGACTGCGGGTCGCTGGTCGGCAGCGCCTACGCCGCGGCCGGGGTGCCGCTACCCGGCGACCAGGCCGGTCTCTTCTCGGTCACCGCCCCGGTGGCGGTCGCGGACGTGCTGCCCGGGGACCTGGTGTTCCTCGGCAGCCCGGAGTCCGGCCTGAGCCACGTCGGGATCGCCCTGGACCCGGCCACGATGCTGGCCGCCGACGCCCGCGCCGGCGCGGTGGTCGTGCGCACCCTGCCGACCGACCACGTGCTCGGAATCGGCCGGCCGAGCCTGGCCCAGCACGCCCCGGTGCCGGCCCCGGGTCCCCGGGGCGGCGCGCTGCCCGTCGAGTGCGGTAACACCGTCTACCCGGCCAGCTACGACGGGACGCGGGCCTGGGGCGGCTATCCCAACGGCCTCATCCCGCCCAGTGCGCTGTGCCCGCTGGGGATCAGCGGTCACCAGCTGCGGTGCGACGCCGCGGCGGCGTACCGGGCCATGTCCGCCGCGCACCAGGCGGCCTTCGGCTCGACGGTCTGCATCACCGACTCCTACCGGACCTACGCCTCCCAGGTGCGGCTCTACGGCGAGAAGCCCGCGCTGGCCGCGGTGCCGGGGACCAGCAACCACGGCTGGGGCCTGGCGGTCGACCTCTGCGGCGGCATCGACGCCTTCGGGACGGCGCAGTACGCCTGGATGGTCGCCAATGCCGGGCGCTTCGGTTTCGTCCACCCGACGTGGGCCGACCCGGGGAACGGCCGGGAGGAGCCCTGGCACTGGGAGTACGCGGCCGGCTGAGCGGAACTGTCGGTGGCTGCCCCTAGCGTCCGCGGCGTTCGGACCACAAGGAGAGAAGGGGAGCGCCGTGCTCATCGACTGCGACACCTGCACCGTCCGCGGTCCCGGCTGCGACGACTGCGTCGTCACCGTCCTGCTCGGCGCGCCGCCGGGGTGGCGGGACAGCGAGCCCACCGTCGTGCCATTGACCCGCCGACCCCGTGCCGGGGGCGACGTCGCCGGCGTGGCCGCAGCTGCGCACGCGCCCGGGCGCTGCGCCGCGGCGAGTGACCTGCCTCGCGTCGACAGCGGCGACGAGGAGGAGCTGCGCCCGGTCGTCGAACTCGACGACGTCGAGCGTCGCGCGGTTCGGGCTTTGGCAGAGTTCGGCCTGGTTCCGCCGTTGCGTCATCAGGATGCGTCAAGCGGCACGCCTAGCCACGGCACGGCGCAGAACCGCCACGTGAGCTGACAAATCGCACTCTTGTCATTTGTCAAGGTGTGTCCCGGATTGGACGTTTGACAGGGCTAGGTCTCGGTCTGATCACAGACTTACTGTTTCCTCGTCCGGAAGGGTGGTCGTTGCCGCACACAGGGTGACCTCGACCGGACACCGCCGAACCAGCCGGCTACACAGCCGACTGGACCGGGGACCCACCGCAGTCCTGGGGTGAGTTCTCGCGTGTCCCCCTCGCCGGGACACACGCGTCGACGACGACGCGCAGAGATAGGGCCTTTTCCTTCCGGCCCGAACCCGTCAGCTAACTCGGTAGGCGGTCGATGTGGAGGAAACGGAGTCCCGCCAACCGTGGCGAGCCCTCACCTGTCTGTCCAGCGCGTCCGCTCCACCTCCTCGACGGAGCCGGCAGCCGCCTCCCGTGCGCCCCGTCGGGTCGGCCGGCTCGGCACCGCGGTCCTGCTCGTCGCCGCCGCCAGCGTCGGCCTGGCCCTCCTGCCGGGTGCGGCCCTCGCCACCCCCGGGAACGCGGTCACCCAGGCGAACACCGCCGCCGAGGCGACCCAGCTGGTCGCCGACGCGCAGCACCACCTCGAGGCGGTCACCGAGCAGGTCAATGACGCGAAGGTGACCCTCGAGCAGCAGCAGGCCGCCGCGGACACCGCCGGCGCCGCCGTCGCCGCTGCCCAGGAGCAGCTGGCCGCCCTGGACGGGCAGATGCGCCAGGTCGCCCGCAGCGCCTTCACCGGTGAGAACCTCTCCCGGTTCAACGCGCTGATGACCAGTGGTTCCGCCGACGAGTTCCTCGCCCAGGTCAACACCCTCGATGCGATCGCCGGGCACACCAACGACATCCTGGCCGAGGTCAGCGCCGCCGCCACGGCTGCCGCCGAGGCCAAGACGGCCGCCGACGACGCAGCCGCCGCCGCCCGCACGACCCTGGACCACGTCACCGCCCAGCAGGCCGACCTGCAGGCCGAGATCGCCGACTACAAGGTTCAGTACGACAGGCTCACCGCCGCCCAGCAGGTCCAGGTCACCGCCGTGCACGCCGGCCCCGTGCTCACCGAGCCGGCCGACGTCCCCGCCCCGACCGAGGCGGCGCAGGTCGCCGTGGACACCGCGCTGGGGCAGATCGGCGACCCCTACGTCTGGGGCGCCGGCGGACCGAGCGCCTTCGACTGCTCGGGTCTGACCCAATACGCCTACGCCGCCGCCGGCGTGAGCCTGCCGCACTCCAGCCGGGTGCAGGCGACCATGGGCACCGCGGTGCCCCGGGCCCAGCTCCAGCCCGGCGACCTGGTCTTCTTCTACAGCCCGGTCAGCCACGTGGGCATGTACATCGGCAACGGCCAGATGGTGCACGCCGCGACCTTCGGCAGCCCCGTCCAGGTCACCAGCGTGGACATGAAGGGCTACGTGGGCGCCCGCCGCTTCGTCGGCTGACCACTCCCGCAGCCCGCCGGGCCGTGAGGCCGGCGCCGAACGCACAGCTCCCGCGCCTAAGCTCGGTCCGTGAGCGCCCGACGCCTCGCGCTCCTGGGGGCGCTCGTCCTCGGTGCCGCCGTGGCCGTCGTCATCGTCGTCGCCACCCCCTGGCACCTGCTCCCCACCCCGCCCGGCGGCCGCACCGCCGTCGACCCGGCGGCGGTCTTCACCCCGGCGCAGATCAGCCGGGCGGAGTCCTTCGCCTCGGCCCTGCGCCCGGCCTCGCTCACCTCCCTCCTCCTCGGCCTGCTGGTCGCCGGGCTGTTCGGGCTGACGCGGGCCGGCGCGATCATCACCCGCGCCGTGGCCCGCCCGCTCGGCGGTGGTTGGGCCTGGCAGGTGCTGCTGGGCTCGATCGCCCTGCTGGTGCTCGGGCGCCTGGTCACGCTGCCGTTGTCGGCCTACGGCGAGATGGTCCGGCACCGGTACGGGCTGTCCACCCGGGGATGGGGACTGTGGGCCCGGGACGTCGCCACCTCCACGGCCATCAACGCCGGACTGACCGCGCTGACCCTGCTGGGGATCGTCTGGCTGGGCCGCCGCGCGCCGCGGACGTGGTGGGCCTGGGCGGCCGGTGGTGCCGCGGCGCTGGTGGTGATCGGCTCGTTCCTCTACCCGCTGGTCGTCGAGCCGGCGTTCAACCGCTTCGAGTCGATGCCGGCCAGCGCTCTGCGCACCGACCTGCTGGACCTCGCCGAGCGCAACGGCACCCCCGTGGAGGACGTGCTCGTCGCCGACGCGAGCCGCCGCACCACTGCGCTGAACGCCTACGTCTCCGGGTTCGGCTCGACCCGGCGGATCGTCGTCTACGACACGCTCCTGGACCAGCTGCCCGACGACGAGGTGGAGTCGATCGTCGCCCACGAGCTCGGCCACGTCTCCGCCGACGATGTGCTCACCGGCACGCTGATCGGCGCCCTGGGCGCGGCCGCCGGGGTCGCCCTGCTCGGCTGGCTGCTCGGCTGGACCCCGCTGCTGCGCCGGGCCGGCGCCGATGCCGCCGGCGACCCGCGCGCGGTCGGGCTGGTGCTGTTCCTCGTCGCCCTGGGCACTCTGCTGTCCACTCCCGTGCAGGACGGCGTCTCCCGGCAGATCGAGGCCCGGGCCGACCTGCACGCCCTGGACCTCACCGAGGACCCCGCGGCCTTCGCCGACGTCCAGCGCACGCTCGGCGTGGCCAACCTCTCCGACCCGGACCCGCCCGCGCTGTGGCAGTGGTTCTTCGGCACCCACCCGACCACCGCGCAGCGGGTCGCCTTCGCCGGCGACTGGGCCGCGCTGCACGACCGGTGACCGCCACCCCGGAGCGGACGCTCGTCGTCACCAACGACTTCCCGCCGCGGCAGGGCGGTATCCAGACCTTCGTCGCCGCGCTGCTGGCCCGCCGCCCGCCCGGGTCGCTGGTGGTGCTCGCCTCGGACCACCCGGGGTCGGCCGGGCACGACGCCGGCCTGCCGTACCCGGTGGTGCGGGCGCCCACGAGCATGCTGCTGCCCACCCCCGCCGCCGCCCGGACGGCGGCCCGGCTGGCCCGCGAGCACGACTGCCGCACGGCGTTCTTCGGCGCGGCCGCGCCGCTGGGGCTGCTCGCGCCCGCACTGCGCCGGGCCGGCGTGCAGCACCTGGTCGGCGCCACCCACGGGCACGAGACCGGCTGGGTCGCGC
>JAOPUQ010000144.1 GCA_025963425.1 Modestobacter sp.
GCGGAGTGCATGTCCCCGTCATCCCCCGCCCGGAGGACGGCGACACACGCGGCGGCCCGGCCGGGAACAGGGCGGGACGGGGACGGCGTTCCCCCGGCGGCCCGCCCCGGCGCTCCGGCGGGGAGCCCGGCCCCTCACACCGGGGCGCCGGCCGCGGTGCGGGGAACGGAACGGAGAAACAGCCCGGCAGACACGCGCCGTCCTCAGGTCGGTCGTGCACTACAGGTACCACCCAGCTGCGCGACGGAGGACCCATGCCGGACCTGTTCAGCCCCTTCACCCTCAAGGGCGTCACCCTGCGCAACCGCATCGGGATGAGCCCGATGACGATGTACCGCTCGACCGACGGGAAGCTGGACGACTTCCACCTGATGTACCTCGGCGCCCGGGCCGCCGGCGGTTTCGGCCTGGTCTTCCCCGAGCAGGTGGCCATCGCCCCCGAGGGCCGCACGGGTGTGCACTGCGCCGGCATCTGGGCGGACGCCCAGATCGAGGGGCACGCCCGGGTGACCTCGATGATCAGGACCATGGGCGGCGTCGCCGGCATCCAGCTGGGCCACACCGGCCGCAACGGCAGCGAGCTCAAGCCGTGGGAGGGCGGTCTGCAGCTGTCGCCGGACCACCGGGACGGCTGGCAGACCGTCGGCCCCTCGGCGATCCCCTACGGCGCCCCCAAGCGTCCCTATCCGGTGCACGCGCTGACCGTCGAGGAGATCAAGGCGATCCACCAGCAGTACGCCGACGCCGCCCGCCGCGCAGCCGACGCCGGCTACGAATGGCTGGAGATGCACTACGCCCACGGCTACCTCGGCGCGAGCTTCTTCTCCCCACTGGCCAACCAGCGCACGGACCAGTACGGGGGCAGCCTGAAGAACCGGGCCCGTTTCCACCTGGAGGCGCTGGACGCCGTCCGCGCCGTGTGGCCCGAGCACCTGCCGCTGACCATGCGGCTGGGGTCGGACGACTTCCACCCGCAGGGCACGCAGTTCGAGGAGTCGGTCACCGCGATCGGCTGGATGAAGGAGCACGGCCTCGACCTCGCCGACGTCAGCTTCGGGGGCAACACCGACGACATGGTCGGCAACCCCTGGAACGACGCCAACGGCTGGGTCGCCCGGGCCGGCCGGATCAAGCGCGAGGTCGGCATCCCGGTCACCACCAGCTGGAACCTCGGTGTCCCACAGAACGCCGACGCCGCCATCCGCTCCGGCGACATCGACGTCGTCCTGCTCGGCCGACCGGCGCTGGCGAACCCGCACTGGCCGGTGTGGGCCGCCCGCGAGCTGGGCCACGACAGCCCGTTCGACCTGGTGCCCGAGGACTGGGGCTGGTGGCTGAAGAACTTCCGCGGCCACGCCCCCAGCATCGGCTGGCCGGCCGTCGCCGGGCCCCCGGACGCCGATGAGGTGGTGGAGTTCGAGGCCGACCTGGCCGCGGACACCACCGTCGGCGACGCCGTCCCGGTGCCGGCCGGCGCGCGGCACGACTGACCGCACGGACGACGGGCCCGGCTCCCAGGAGCCGGGCCCGTCGGTCGTTCCGGCTCAGACCCGCTCGTGCGTCTCCTCCAGCACCGTCCGCCCGATCGCGGCGTAGGTGTCCGGCCGGGCGCTGCGCAGCCACAGCGCCCCGGCGCCGGCCAGCACGAACACGGCCAGCACGATCCAGGGGATGGCGTGGAAGAACGGCGAGACCGAGGCCAGCCCGCCGGCGAAGCTGAGGTTGGAGAACAGCAGGTAGACGACGTAGAGCATGCCCAGGCCGCCCAGCGCGGGGATGACCCCGGTGGTCAGCAGGTTGCCCGGCTGCGCCTTCTTCACGTGGAAGTAGACGATCACCGCCGCCGAGCAGATCGACTGCACGATGAGGATCGCCATCGTGCCCATCAGCGCCAGCAGCCCGTACATGTAGACGTAGGCGCCCTGGGCCACGTCGTCCCCGCCGACGGTCAGGAAGTAGAAGCCGAGCGTCAGCAGCACGGTGATCGCGGTCTGCACGAGCGAGGCGACGTGCGGCGAGCCGTGCGTGGCGTGGGTAGCGCCCAGCGACCGGTGCATCGCCGGGATCTCCCGGCCGATCGCGTACATGTACCGCGCCGCCGCGTTGTGGAAGGCCAGCGCGCAGGCGAAGGAGCCGGCCACGATGAGGAACAGGTAGACGTTCACCACCCACTGGCCGCCGAGGTTGGCCGCGGCCAGGTCGGTGAACAGCCCGATCGAGTCGTTGGCCGCCTTGTCCATCGCGACGTCCGGGCCGTTGCCGGCGATGACCATCCACGAGACGAACGTGTAGAACAGCCCCAGCCCGACGACGGCCATCAGCGTCGCCCGCGGCACGATCTTCTTGGGGTTGCGCGACTCCTCGCCGTAGACGGCGGTGGTCTCGAAGCCGACCCAGGACCAGAACGCGAAGAACAGGCCGATGGCCGCGCTGCCGGCGGCCAGCGCCTCGCCGTCCACCTGCACGCCGAACCCACCGCCCGCAGGTGTGGAGACAAACGCCTGGACGGGGTTCACCGAGGAGAGGTCGATGCCGTCGGGTCCTCCGCCCGAGGCCAGCACCGAGATCGCCAGCGCGGCCAGCAGGACGACCTCGGCGACCAGGAAGACCCCGAGGACGACGGCGGCGAAGCTGATGTCGAAGTAGCCGAACACCCCGATCACGGCGATGCAGACCGCGGCCGGCACCAGCCAGTTGACCTCCCAGCCGAACCACTGGCCCAGGGCGTCGGAGGCGAAGTAGGAGAAGATCCCGACCAGCGAGCCCTCGAAGACGACGTAGGCCACCGTCGCCAGCACGCCGGAGGCCATCCCCCACACCTGGCCCAGGCCGTGGGAGATGAAGCCGTAGAAGGCGCCGGCGGTGGTGATGTGCCGGGCCATCGCGACGAACCCGACGGAGAACAGGGTCAGCACGATCGTGGCGACCAGGAAGCCGGCCGGTGCGGCGATGCCGTTGCCGTAGGCCATCGCGATCGGCACGTTGCCGGTCATCGCGGTGATCGGCGCCGCGTTGGCCACCGCCATGAACAGGACGCCGACCAGGCCGAGCGAGCCGGCCTTCAGCTTGCCGCCGCTGGAGCCGGGGGCGGCCTCCGACGGAGCGTCGGCGACGGCGGTGGCCCCTCCCGGGGGACCGCTGAGCACCGGGGCCGGCAGGTTGTCGGTGGCCATGGGCGCACTCCTTCGAACGGCGCGGCGGGCGAGTCCGGCCGGGTCCGGCCGGACTGCTGGCGGCAGCGTGCCGGGCAGGTGTGTCGGTGGTGCGCGCGTTGCGGTAACGGTTCGATGAGCAGGGCGTTTCCCCTGGTGACGCTCCCCCGGCGAGGGGGTCAGTGGTCGCAGGTGCAGCCCGCGCCGCAGCCGCCCTCGGCGCCGCCGGCCACGGTGGGCGCGCAGTGCCCGCCCTCGGCCGGCAGGTCCAGCATCGGGTTGCCGTCGAAGAAGCCGAACGGCTTCAGGTGAAAGCCCACCCTGGTCACCGGCATGACCGGCCAGTCCTCCGGCCGGACGACGTGGTGGGCGCCGACGGTGTACCAGACCACCAGGTCGGAGTCGACGATCGACCGGTCGCCGGCGGTGTAGGCGACCAGCCCGTCGGGCCCGGGGTTCTGCGCCACGTAGTCGCCGGCGGCGAACCGCTGGGCAGGGTCGTAGGGCGTCGCCCACAGCTGCCGGGTGGCGAAGCCGCCGCGGTCGGCCTGCTCGGAGCCCTCGTGCCACAGCGGCGCCGTGTAGGGGCCCGGCTCGATCTTGTAGCTGGGCCGGGCGCCGAGGGCGGTCTCGGTGTCGGCGCTGCTGACCAGCCAGGAGCGGCCGGCCAGCGGGTCGGGCAGCCGCTGGGCCTCGGACTCGCTGGTCAGGTGCCGGCGGCGGGTGCGCCAGGCGTTGCCGTGCGGGTTGGCGGGCCCGGCCGGCTCGGACACCGAGTCGACCTCGAAGAGGTTGTTGCGCTGCCCGTCGACGGCCATGTCCAGCCGGACGCTGAAGTAGTGCTCGTGGTTGGGCGCCATCAGCCCGGGGGCGACCGTCGTCCCGTAGACCGGGTCCTCCCCCACCGCGATCGACCCGGTGGACAGGATGCCGGTCAGCTTGACCTCGAACTCGATCGAGCCGTCGAGGTAGAGGTTCCAGTAGAAGCCGTAGTCGTAGTTGCCGACGGTGGCGATCATCGAGACGACCAGCCGGCGGTTGCGGCGGACCTCGGCCCGGCCGGTCCGGAAGTCGGTGTGCTTCCAGCCGATCGAGGCGTCCTCCTCGTGCATGCAGACGGCGTTGCCGATGCGCACCGGCTCGCCGTCCTGGTCGTTGACGTGGCCGTCGAAGTAGTGGATCTCGCCCAGGCAGTCGCAGCCGAGCTCCAGCGGGTTGGCCAGCCAGCCCAGCCCGTACTCGCCCTCGTCGAAGACGTTCTTGTTCCAGTGCGTGGGCCGGGGGTCGCCGTAGGGGACGAACATCTCCGACAGCGAGGCGCGGTAGAGCACCGGTCGCAGCGCGCCCTTGGCGACGTAGCCGACGTCGTGCAGCACCAGGCCCTCGCGCGGGGTGAAGCCGATGCGCAGCCGCCACGGCCCCCAGGTGACGGCGTGCCCGTCGACGGTGAAGCTCGGACCGTCGGGCTGGGTGATGCTGATCGGCTTCATCGGCGCGCGGAGCTCGCTGAACCCCGGCACGTTGCCGGGCTCGGTCAGCAGCTCCGGCAGGTAGTTGCCCGCCTGCGGCGGCAGCGGGACGACGCGGGAATCGGCGACGTCGAGCACCTCCTTCGTGTCCAGGTCCACGGTGACGACGAGCCCCTCGACCGGCCGGGCGTAGCCGTTGTCCTCGGCCTTGGACCGGACGAACGACAGCGGCCGGGCCAGCCGGCGCCCGGCCGGGTCGTCGTCCGGGCCGGTGTAACCCGACGCCCACGGGTCGAGCATCACCAGCGAGAAGTCCTCGACACCGCGGGCGC
>JAOPUQ010000169.1 GCA_025963425.1 Modestobacter sp.
CGACCGTCCCGCCGTCGAGGTCGTGCCCGGCGTCACCGCCGGCACCGCCGCCGCCGCGCCCGCCACCCCGGCCGCCGCCCCGACGGCGTCCTACATCGTCAGCCTCGCGCCGGGGGCCGTGCCCGCGTCGGTGGCCGGCCAGGCAACCGAACTGGGCGGCCGGGTCCAGCACGTCTACACCGCGGCCCTCAGCGGCTTCTCCGTCACGCTGCCCACCGCGCGCGCCGACCGGCTGGCCGCGCTGCCCGGGGTGGTCACCATCGAGCGGGACCAGCCGGTGCAGCTGAGCTCCACCCAGTCCGCCGCCACCTGGGGCCTGGACCGGACCGACCAGCGCGCCCTGCCGCTGAGCAGCTCCTACAGATACACCGCCACCGGCGCGGGGGTGACCGCCTACATCATCGACACCGGCATCCGCCTCGACCACACCGACTTCGGTGGCCGGGCGACGTCGGGCTACGACGCGGTGGACGGTGGCAGCGCCGACGACTGCAACGGCCACGGCACGCATGTCGCCGGGACCGTGGGCGGGGCGACCTACGGCGTGGCGAAGGGCGTCCGGCTGGTCGCCGTCCGCGTGCTGGACTGCGCCGGCAGCGGCACCAGCGCCGGGGTGATCGCCGGCATCGACTGGGTGACGGCCAACCACCAGGCCGGAGCGCCGGCGGTGGCGAACATGAGCCTGGGCGGCGGGGCCAGCTCGGCCCTGGACTCCGCGGTCAAGCGGTCGATCAGCGACGGGGTGACCTACGCGGTGGCGGCGGGCAACGGAAACCCCCTGGGGGTGCCGCAGGACGCCTGCGCGGGCTCGCCGGCCCGGGTCACCGCGGCGCTGACCGTGGGGGCCACCGACCGCAGCGACGCGCCGGCCCCGTTCAGCAACTACGGCGCCTGCGTCGACCTGTTCGCCCCCGGCGTCGGCATCACCAGCGACTGGTGCACCAGCACCACGGCGACCAACACGATGAGCGGGACGTCGATGGCCACCCCGCACGCGGCGGGGGTCGCGGCGCTCTACCTGCAGGGCAACAGGAAGGCGACGCCGGCCACGGTGAGCAGCGCGGTGAAGGCGCTGACCACCAAGGACGAGGTGTCGACCACCCGGACCGAGAACAACGACCTGCTGTTCAGCAACTACTGAGCCCGCTGTAGTCGCGGGGCGGGCGAAGCGGCTCCGCTCAGGCCGGGGACGGCTGCTGGCCGCGGTGCTGTCCGGAGGACAGCAATGTGCTCAGCACCTTCGCGGCGCGCTCGACGCCGGCCCGGTCGACGTCCAGGTGCGTCACCAGGCGGATCCGCCGGGCGCTGACCTGACCGACCAGCACGCCCTGCGCCTTCGCGGCCTCGGCGACGAGCGGGGCCTCGGCGACGTCGACGGCCACCATGTTGGTCTCCACCGTCGCCGGGTCGACACCCAGCCGCTCGGCCAGCAGTTTCGCGTGCTCGTGGTCCTCGGCCAGCCGCTCGACGTGGTGGTCCAGCGCGTACTCGGCCGCCGCGGCCAGCACGCCGACCTGGCGCATCCCGCCACCCAGGCGCTTGCGCCACAGCCGGCCGGCGGCGATCCGCTCCGCGCCGGCGACGAGCACCGAGCCGATCGGGGCACCCAGGCCCTTGGACAGGCACACCGAGGCGGTGTCGGCCAGCCGGCCGTAGGCCGCCAGCGGGACGCCGCTGGCGACGGAGGCGTTCCAGATCCGGGCACCGTCGAGGTGCACGGCCACGCCGGCGCCACGGGACCAGGTGAAGAGCTTCTCCAGCTCCTCGAAGGGCTGGACGAGCCCGCCGCCGCGGTTGTGGGTGTTCTCCACCGCGATGGCCGCGGTGGCGGTCAGGTGCCAGTCGCCGTGCGGGCGGACCTGGGCGATGAGCTGGTCGGCCGACAGCCGGCCGGCGGCGCCGGACCCGCCGCCGCCGTTGCCGGAGACCACGGTGCGCGACGACAGCCCGAACAGCGACGCGGCGGCACCCATCTCGTAGGTGAGCACGTGCGCGTCGGCGTCCCCGAGGACCTCCTGACCGGGCTCGCAGACCAGCCGCAGGCCGATCTGGTTGCCCATCGTCCCGGAGGGGACGAACAGCGCGGCCTCGTGGCCGAACAGCGCGGCGACCCGCTCCTCCAGCGCGTTGACCGTCGGGTCCTCGCGGTAGACGTCGTCGCCGACCTCGGCCTCGGCCATCGCGCGGCGCATCCCCGCGGTGGGCCGGGTCAGGGTGTCCGAGCGCAGGTCGACCGCGCCGCTGTTGTCCGCCGGGCCGTCGGTGTCGATGCCGTACATCAGCACGCCACCTCAGCCACGCAGCATCTCCGTGACGAGGAACGCCAGCTCGAGGGACTGCCCGGTGTTGAGCCGCGGGTCGCACGCCGTCTCGTAGCGGCTGTTGAGGTCGTCGTCGCTGATCTCCATCGCGCCGCCGAGGCACTCGGTGACGTCCTCACCGGTGAGCTCGACGTGGATGCCGCCGGGCCAGGTGCCCAGCGAGCGGTGGACGGCGAAGAAGCCCAGCACCTCGTCGACCACCCGGTCGAAGTGCCGGGTCTTGTAGCCCGACGGCGACTCATGGGTGTTGCCGTGCATCGGGTCGCACTGCCACACGACCTGGTGGCCGCTGGCGGTGACCTTCTCCACGATGGCGGGCAGGACGTCGCGGATCCTGCCGTTGCCCATCCGGCTGATCAGCGTGAGCCGCCCGGGCAGCCCCTCGGGGTCCAGCCGCTCGACCAGCTCGGTGGCCTGCTCCGGGGTGGTGGTCGGGCCGATCTTCACGCCGATCGGGTTGGCCAGCTTGGAGACGAACTCGACGTGGGCGCCGTCCAGCTGGCGGGTGCGCTCGCCGACCCACACGAAGTGCCCGCTCAGCGCGTAGGGCCGGCCCTCGTACATGCGCAGCAGGGCGCGCTCGTAGTCCAGGATCAGCGCCTCGTGGCTGCTGTAGAGCTCCACGCCGCGCAGCGCCGCGTCATCGATGCCGCAGGCCTTCATGAACGCCAGCGCCCGGTCGATCTCCTGGGCGATGACCTCGTAGCGCACCCCGGCCGGGGACGTGGCGACGAAGTCCTTGTTCCAGTCGTGCACGGCGTGCAGGTCGGCCAGCCCGCCGCGGGCGTAGGCCCGGATCATGTTCATCGCGGCCGCCGAGTTGGCGTAGGCGCGGACCAGCCGGTTCGGGTCGGGGATCCGCTCCTCGAGCACCGGGTTCAGCGAGTTGACCATGTCGCCGCGGTAGGACGGCAGACCCAGCGCGTCGACGTTGGACGACCGCGGCTTGGCGTACTGCCCGGCCACCCGGCCGACCTTGACCACCGGCACGCTCGCGCCGTAGGTGAGGACGACGGCCATCTGCAGCAGCGTGCGGGTGGTGGCCTGCAGGTGCGGCTCGGTGTTGAGGTCGAAGGTCTCGGCGCAGTCGCCGCCCTGCAGCAGGAACGCCTTGCCCTGCGCGACGTCGGCCAGCTGCGAGCGGAGCGTGTCGACCTCGGCCGGTGCCACGATCGGCGGCACGGTCGTCAGCGTCTTCAGCACCGCGTCCAGCGCGCCGCGGTCGGGCCACTCCGGCTGCTGGGCCGCCGGCAGTGACCGCCACCTGTCCAGGTCCGGCACCAGCTCAGCAGGTTCGGGAAGGCTCACAGGTCGAGGGTACAAGCGTCGGAGTCGTCAGTTGTCAGCCGAAGAAGACCTCGACCTCGGCGTAGCGCTCCACCGGCACCAGCTTGAGCTTCGCCACCGCGACCGAGAGCGGGACCTGCACGATGTCGGTCCCGCGCAGGGCGACCATCACGCCCCACGCCCCCGAGTGCACCGCCTCGACCGCCGCCAGGCCGAAGCGGGTGGCCAGCACCCGGTCGAACGGCGTCGGCGTGCCGCCACGCTGCACGTGCCCCAGCACCACGGCGCGTGCCTCCCGGCCGGTGCGGTCCTCGATCACCCGGGCCAGTGCCTCGCCGATGCCGCCGAGCCGCTCGTGACCGAAGGCGTCCCGCTGCCCGCCGGGAGTGGTCAGCGGGGTGCCCGCCGGCCGCGCGCCCTCGGAGACCACCACGATCGGGGAGAAGCCGGACTGGAACCGGTGCTGGCAGTGCGCGACCACCGCGTCGAGGTCGAAGGGCCGCTCGGGCACCAGCACCACCGTCGCGCCGCCGGCCATCCCGGCGTGCAGGGCGATCCAGCCGGCGTGCCGGCCCATCACCTCCACCACCAGCGTGCGGTGGTGGCTGTCACCGGTGGTGTGCAGCCGGTCGATCGCCTCGGTGGCCACACCGACCGCGGTGTCGAAGCCGAAGGTGTAGTCGGTGGCGTCCAGGTCGTTGTCGATGGTCTTGGGCACCCCGACGCAGTGCACGCCCGCCTCGGCCAGCCGGCTGGCCACGCCCAGGGTGTCCTCCCCGCCGACCGGGATGAGCGCGTCGATGCCCAGCCGCTCCAGGGTGTCCAGCACCCGCTGCTCGCCGTTCTCGCTCGCGTAGGGGTTCGTGCGCGAGGCGCCCAGCACCGTGCCCCCGCGCGGCAGCAGGCCACGGACGGCGGCCATGTCGAGGGGCACCGTGTCGCCGTCCAGCACGCCCCGCCAGCCGTCCCGGAAACCGACCACCTCGTCGGCGTACTCGGTCGTCGCCATTCGGACGACGGCCCGGATGACCGCGTTGAGGCCGGGGCAGTCGCCCCCACCGGTGAGGATGCCGATGCGCATGTCGCCTCCGGGGAAGCAGTGCCGGTGGTGCGCGGGTTGGTGGAGCACATGATGGCCCACCAGGCAGGAGAACAGGGATGACCAGCGTGTTCGCTCTCACCGGGGTCACCGGCGCACTCGGCGGGCGGGTCGCCGCGCAACTCGCCGCGACCGCCGGCCGGGAGGACGTCGCGTTGCGGCTCGTCGTCCGGGACGCCGGCCGCGCTCCGCGGCTGCCCGGCGCACAGGTCGTCGAGTCCCCCGGTGGGTACGCCGACGGGCCGGGGCTCACCGCCGCACTGGCCGGGGTGCACACGCTGTTCCTGGTCTCCGCCGCCGAGGCCGAGGACCGGCTGACCCAGCACCTGACCGCGGTGGACGCGGCGGCCGCCGCCGGCGTGCAGCGCGTCGTCTACACGTCCTTCCTCGGCGCGGCCCCCGACGCCACCTTCACCCTGGCCCGGCAGCACGCCGCCACCGAGGAGCGGCTGGCCGCCTCCGGCATACGCTGGACCGCGTTGCGCAACGCGATGTACGCCGACTTCGTGCCGTTCTTCGCCACGCCCGTGGACGGCGGGGCGGTGATCGCGGCGCCCGCCGGCGACGGCGCGGCCGGCTTGTGGCCCGGGACGACTGCGCCGACGTCGCCGCGGCGGTGCTGCGGGCCGACGACCCGGCGCTCGACGGCCGCGCCCTGGACGTCACCGGACCCGACGCACTGACCCTGGCCGAGGCCGCCGCCGTGCTCGCCGAGGTGACCGGCCGGGCGGTCAGCTACCGGCCGCAGACGGTGGAGCAGGCATGGGCGACCCGCCGGCCCTCCGGTCACCCTGACTGGGAGGTGGAGGGCTGGGTGACCAGCTACACCGCGATCGCCGCCGGGGAGATGGCCCGGGTGAGCGACGTCGTCCCCACCCTCACCGCCCGGCCCGCCCGGCCGCTGGCCGAGGTGCTGCACGCACATCCCGAGGACTGGGCCCACCTGCTCCCCTGATGCCGGCGCGGACGGCGGTGGATGCGGCCGTGCCACGCCGGTGCCAGGCTGGTCGGGGTCAGCACGGGGCCGCGTCCCAGGAGATGACGATGACTTCACCCGCCGAGCAGCTCGCCGCGCCCGCCGTCCTTGCCGACCCCCATCCCACCCTGGCCGCGCTGCGGGCGAGTGGCCCGGTCCAGCGGGTGGAGCTGCGCATGGGCCTGCCCGCATGGGTGGTGACCCGGTACGAGGACGTGCTCGCCGGATTCTCCGACCCGCGGCTGAGCAGCGACCCCCACCACGCCGAGGGGGCGCTGGCCGAGGCCATGCGTGGGGACTTCCTCAGCCGCAGCATGATCGGCGTGGACCCGCCGGAGCACACCCGGCTGCGCCGGCTGGTGTCCCGGGCCTTCACCGCCCGCCGGGTGGAGGCGCTACGGCCGCGCGTCCAGGAGATCACCGACGCCCTGCTGGACCGGATCACCCCGCTCGGCCGGGCAGACCTGGTGGCCGACTTCGCCCTGCCGCTGCCGGTGACGGTGATCGGCGAGCTGCTCGGCGTACCCGAGACCGACCGGGAGCGCTTCCGGCTCTGGACCGACGAGATGCTCGACCGGCCCTTCGACGTGCGCAGCGACCTGCCGCGGGTGGAGGCGGCGCGCGAGCGCATGCACGGCTACCTCGCCGAGCTCGTGGCCAGCAAGCGCGCCGCCCCCGGTGACGACGTGCTCAGCGCGCTGGTGGAGGCCACCGACGAGGGCGAGCGGCTCGACGAGCAGGAACTGCTCGCCATGACCTTCCTGCTGCTGATCGCCGGCTACGTGACCACGGTCAGCCTGGTCGGCAACGGCATGCTGGCCCTGCTGCGTGCCCCCGACCAACGGGACCGGCTGCGCGCCGACCCCTCGCTGATCCCCGGCGCGGTCGAGGAGTTCCTCCGCTTCGACGGCCCGGTCAACCCGGGGGTCACCCGCTACGCCACGGCGGACGTGGAGATCGGCGGCGTCGTCATCCCCCGCGGGGAGATCGTGCTGCTGGCCACCGCGGGGGCCGACCGGGACCCGGACCGCTTCCCCGACCCCGACCGGCTCGACGTCGCCTCCACCGACGCCGGGCACCTTGCCTTCGGACACGGCGTGCACTACTGCCTGGGTGCCCCACTGGCCCGGCTGGAAGCGCAGATCGCGTTCACCGCGCTGCTGCAGCGGCTGCCCGACCTGGCACTCGCCGTCCCGGCCGAACAGCTGCGCTGGACCGGCGGAGGCGTGCTGCGCGGCCTGCGCGAGCTGCCGGTCACCTTCACCCCCGCTCCCCCACCGGGCGGGCGCGGCTGACCCCCTGGCGGTCCCGACCTGTGGCGCCCACTCCTGGGCTGAGCCGCGGGGATCCGACCCCGATCGGTACCGGTGAACCACCCCCCTGCCGAGACAGAGGGGGCAGCGGCGGCGTCAGACCGCCGTGCGGTGTGGAACCAGGGGAGCGACCGTGCGCAGGGGAATCCGGACCAAGGTGGTGGCGCTCACCGTCGCCAGCATCGCGGCGACGAGCGTCGCGTTGGTGGGCGTCAGCGCGTGGCAGAGCGGCCGGTTCGCGGCTGACGCACAGGCCGACGTGGGGGAACTGGTCGACGACAGCATCGCCCGCATCACCGACGGCGTGTACGACGTCGTCTCCACGCAGGGCGACTCCACCGCGGCCGCGGTGGCCACCGGCCTGAACGTGGCGCAGTACGTGGCCCAGGAGTCCGGCGGCCTGACCGTGGCGCCGGCCACCAGGGGGACGGTCGCCTGGGATGCCAGGAACCAGGTCAGCGGAGAGGTCACCCCGGTCGCGCTCCCCCGCGTCCTGGTCGGTGGCACCTGGCTGGGCCAGAACGCCGACCCGAAGGTCGCCACCCCCGTGGTCGACCAGGTCCAGACACTCGTCGGCGCCACCGCTACGGTCTTCCAGCGCATCCCCGGCAGCGGCAACATGCTCCGCGTCGCCACCAACGTTGTCGGCGCCACGGGCAGCCGGGCGATCGGCACCTACATCCCGGAGAAGGGCGCCGACGGCACGCCGAACGCCGTGGTCGCCGCCGTGCTGGCCGGCAAGACCTACAGCGGCACGGCGCTGGTGGTCGACTCCTGGTACGTCACCAGCTACGCGCCGTTGTTCGGCTCCGACGGCGGCGTCGTCGGGATGATCTACGTCGGGGTGAAGCAGGAGAACCTGCCCGCCCTGCGGCAGAGCCTGCAGAAGACGAGTGCCGGCGAGCACGGCACCCTCTGGGTGCTCGGGGGCACCGGCGAGCGGGCCGGCACCGTGCTGGTCAGCAAGGACGGCAGCGCGGACGGCACCTCCCTGCTGGACGCCATCGACGCCGACGGCAAGGCCTACATCCAGGACATCGTGACCGCCGCGACCGCGCTGACCGACGGACAGCAGGCGACGGTCCGCTACCAGGACCCCGACACCGGCTCGCACACCGTCCAGCTCGCGTACTACAAGCCGTGGGACTGGGTGATCGTCGTCGACGCCCAGGACAGCGACTTCGCCGGCCCGATCGATCGGCTGGCCGAGGGCCGCAGCTCGATGGTCACCGCCCTGGTCGTCGCGGCGCTCCTGGTGGCGACGGCGGGTGTCGCCCTGGCCTGGTGGCTCGGTCGCCGCATCACCGCGCCGCTGGAGGCGCTGCGCCGCCGGATGGCCGAGATCGCCGACGGCGAGGGCGACCTCACCCAGCGCGTCGACGACTCCGCCCGGGACGAGGTCGGTGAGCTGGCCGGGGCGTTCAACCGCTTCGTCGACAAGGTGGCCGGCACCATCCGGGAGATCGGCCACTGCGCTGCCTCGCTGGCGGCGTCGGCCTCCGGGGTGTCCCGGGTCGCCGAGGGGCTCAGCGAGCGGGCCGGCCGCAGCCGTGACCAGGCCCGCTCCGCCCAGACGGCGGCCGCGGACATCAGCTCCGGCGTGTCCTCGGCCGCGGCCGGCGCCGAGCAGATGGGCGCCTCGATCCGCGAGATCGCCCGCAGCGCCACCGACGCGGCGAACGTGGGCCGCGGCGCGGTGGACCTGGCCGCCTCCACCGAGACCGCGATCGCGGCGCTGGGCGCGAGCTCGGCGGAGATCAGTGACGTCGTGAAGGTGATCTCCGCCGTGGCCGAGCAGACCAACCTGCTGGCGCTCAACGCCACCATCGAGGCCGCTCGCGCCGGGGAGGCCGGCAAGGGCTTCGCCGTGGTCGCCACCGAGGTCAAGGAGCTGGCCCAGGAGGCATCGCGGGCCAGCGAGGAGATCCACCAGCGGGTGCAGTCGATCCAGGCGGACACCAGCGCCGCCGTCGGGTCGATCAGCCAGATCGTCGGCGTCATCCGGGAGATGAACGACCACCAGACCACCATCGCCAGCGCGGTGGAGGAGCAGACCGCGGTCACCCAGGAGCTGGGTCGCAACGTCACCTCGGTGGCCGACGGCGCCAGCTCGGTGACCGAGACGATGACCGCGGTGAGCACCGACGCAGACCGCACCGCGGCCGACGTCGACTCGGCACGCACCGCGGCCCGCGAGCTCGACGAGCTCTCCGGTGAGCTCACCCGGCTGATCCGGGTGTTCACGGTCTGAGCCTGAGTCGGTGGTGCCGGAATCTCGGCACCACCGACTCAGGCGGCGGACTCCATCACCCGCCAGCGCTGCAGGTTGTAGCGGGCGTCGACCAGGGCGTCATGGGTGCCGCTGGGCTTGGGCGGCAGTTCGGGACGGCCGACGTCGTCCCAGCGCTGACGCAGCTCCCGGGTGAACCGCGGGATAGGCCGCGGCAGGGCGGGCATCGCCCCCCACAGCTGGGCCAGCGCCACGTGGTCGTAGGCGGCGAACCAGGCCCACAGCTCGATCTCCTCACCGGGCGCGGTGAGGAAGGACAGCAGGTCCTCCCGGATCCGCTGCCGGCTGCGCCACGCCTTGTCCGCCGGTGACGGCAGTTGGTCCAGCACGTTGCGCCGCACCCACGGGATCGCCCTGTCCGGGTCGAACTCGGTGCTGACGGCGTAGAACTCCCGCCCGGCCTCGTCGACCATCCCGATCGACACCAGGTCGATGGTGGTGCCGTCCTCGATGAATTCGGTGTCGTAGAAGAACCGCCGCACGCTCACCGGGTCACCGTAGGCGGCGCCCGGACCACCCGGTGCCCGCGGTGTGGGCTCAGCCCGGGCCCACGCGTCCGGTCCGGTTCGCCTCCACCGAGTGGGCGCCGAACTCCTCGCCGTGGAGCTGGGCGATCTCCCGCTCCAGCTGCGGCACCGCGGTCCTCGACTGCGCGAGCACCAGCTTCTCCCCCAGCACGCCGGTGACCAACTGGCGCCAGGCGGCCACGGTGCCGACCGACCGCGGCACGAAGACCCGCCGGCCGCGCCCCTCCAGGTTCTTCAGCAGGGCGTCGGCGCAGTCGCTGACCGAGGTGTAGGCGCCCAGCGGCCCGGGGAGGCGCTTCAGCGCCTCGGCGAACGTGGGCAGCGCGGTCTTGGTGTCGCGCACCAGGTCGGTGTCGATCCAGGTCGGGTGGGCGCTGCCCACGGTGATCCCGCGGTGGGCCACCTCCAGGCGGAGCACGTCGCCGAAGCGCTCCAGCCCGGCCTTGGCGGCGCAGTAGGCGCTCATCCCCGGCAGCACGGTGAACGCGGCGGCCGAGCTGACCAGCAGCACGTGCCCGCGGCTCGCCGTCAGCGCCGGCAGCGCGGCCCGGGCGGTGAGCATGGCGCCGATCAGGTTGACCTCGATGGTGCGCGACAGCGCCCGCGCCGAGGCGGTGGCGACCGTGGTCAGCGGGGCGATGCCGGCGTTGGCGACGACGACGTCCAGGCCACCGAAGGTGTCCACGGTCCGCTGGACGGCGACGTCCAGGGCATCGGGGTCGGTGACGTCGGCCTCCACCCACAGGTGCTCCGGGCCGAGCTCGGCGGCGACCGCGGCCAGCAGCTCGGGCTCCAGGCCGATCAGGGCGACGCGGGCGCCGCGGGCGGCGGCCTTGCGGGCCAGCTCGGCGCCGATGCCCCGGGCCGCCCCGGTGATCAGGACGGACTGGCCGGCGAGAGAGGGAGTGGGTCGGGAGCGCGCCATTGCGGTCCTCCAGGGGATCGGCTCGGTGGGGCGGGCGGCGGGTGCGTGTGCCCGTGTTGAGCAGTGCTCAACGCCGTTGTAGCTTGTTGAGCACTGCTCAGCAAGCCGAGTGCCATCAGCGAAGGAGCCGATCGGTGACCAGCACGCTCGAGACCCAGCCCCGCCCCGCCCCGCCCCGCGGGGGCCCGGCGCGCGAGGTGGGCATCGCGATCATCGGCTCCGGTTTCGCCGGCCTCGGCATGGCGATCCAGCTCCGTCAGCGCGGCGAGCGGGACTTCGTCGTCCTCGAACGGGGGCACGACGTCGGCGGCACCTGGCGGGACAACACCTATCCCGGCGCGGCCTGCGACGTGCAGTCCAACCTCTACTCCTTCTCCTTCGCGCCCAACCCGGACTGGCCGCGCACCTACTCCCGGCAGCCGGAGATCCAGGCCTACCTGACCGGCACCGCCGACCGGTTCGGCGTCCGCGGGCACTGCGTCTTCGGCGCGGAGGTCACCGCCGCGAGCTGGGAGGACGCCGCCCAGCGCTGGCACGTGACGACCACCGCCGGCGAGTTCCACGCCCGGGTGCTCATCAGCGCCGCCGGCGCGCTGGCCGACCCGGTCTACCCCGACATCCCCGGCCTGCCCGACTTCGCCGGCACGGTGATGCACTCGGCGCGCTGGGACGGCGACCACGACCTCACCGGCGAGCGGGTCGCCGTCATCGGCACCGGCGCCTCGGCGATCCAGGTGGTGCCGGCCATCCAGCCACGGGTCGCCAGCGTCGCGGTCTACCAGCGCACCCCGCCGTGGATCGTCCCCCGCAGCGACCGCCCGGTGCGGCCGGCCGCGCGCCGGCTCTACCGCCGGCTGCCGGCGGTGCAGAAGGCCGTCCGCGGCGCGCTGTACGCGGGCCGCGAGGTGCTGGTCGTCGGCATGGCCAAGCAGCGGCGGCTCCTCGAACCGGTCGTGAAGATGGCCAGGGCCCACCTGGAGCGCCAGATCCGCGACCCCCGGCTGCGCACGGCGCTCACGCCCGACTACACGATCGGCTGCAAGCGCATCCTGATCAGCAACGACTACTACCCGGCGGTCAGCGCCCCCAACGCCGAGGTCGTCACCGCCGGCATCGCCGAGGTCCGACCGCACTCGATCGTCACCCGCGACGGCGTGGAGCGGCCCACCGACACCATCGTGCTGGCCACCGGCTTCGCCGTCACCGACCTGCCGATCGCCCACCGCATCGCCGGCCGGGACGGCCGCACCCTCGCCCAGGTCTGGGACGAGGGCATGGTCACCAACCGGGGCAGCACGGTGGCCGGCTTCCCCAACCTGTTCCTGCTGGTCGGCCCCAACGTCGGGGTCGGGCACACCTCGATGGTCTACATGATCGAGTCGCAGCTGGCCTACGTGCTCGACGCGTTGCGGGCCATGGCCGACGAGGGGCTGGCCGTGCTGGAGACCACCCCGCAGGCACAGGACGCCTACCGCGAGCTGATCGCCGAGCGTTCCCGTGACACCGTCTGGCTCGCCGGCGGTTGCGGCAGCTGGTACCTGGACAGGCACGGGCACAACACCACGCTGTGGCCGGACTTCACCTTCCGCTTCCGGCAACTGACCCGCAGGTTGGACCGGGAGAACTACGTGGGGACGCCGGCCGGCGCCCGGACCGAGGAGGCAGCGTGACCGCACTCGTGCAACGACAGACGGTGGCTGTGACCACCACCGACGGCGCGCGGCTGCACGCCACCGTCGAGGGTCCGGACGACGCCCCGGTCACCCTCGTGCTGGCGCACGGCTGGACGCTGGCTCAGGCCGCCTGGGACGACGTCGCCGCCGAGCTGGCCGGCCGGGTCGCCGCCGGCGGGCTGCGGCTGGTCCGCTACGACCAGCGCGGGCACGGCCGCTCCACCTGGGGCTCGGCGGAACAGGTGTCGATCGACCTGCTCGGTGAGGACCTCGCCGGAGTGCTCGACGAGACCACGCCGACCGGCCCGATCGTGCTCGCCGGCCACTCGATGGGCGGCATGACGATCATGTGCCTGGCCGCGGCCCACCCCGACCTGTTCGGCCCACGGGTGCGGGGCGTGGCGCTGATCGACACCTCCGCCGGCGACCTGGCCCCGAAGGCACGCACCCGCGCCGGGAAGGTGCAGCAGCGGCTCACCCCCGCGGTGCTCGCCATCGCGCTGGCCCGGGCCCGGTTCGTCGGACGGCTCCGCGGGTTCCTGCCGCCGAGCTCTCCGCGGCACCGGAAGATGGTGCGGAACCTGCTCTACGGCTCGGACGCGACCGACGTGGTGGTGCTGCGCGGGGCGGAGATCATGCACGCGTCGTCC
>JAOPUQ010000170.1 GCA_025963425.1 Modestobacter sp.
CGCCGGAGGCGATGTTCGCTGCGGTCACCGCGGAGGTCGGGCAGCTGCTGTCGGTGGATCTGGCGCTGCTGGACCGCTACGACCCGGACGGCGCGGCCACGGCGCTTGCCCCGTGGAGCAGCACCGGTGCCGCCGCGCCCTTCCGTGTCGGCACCCGGTGGAGCCTCGGCGGCCAGAACCTGTTCACGCTGGTGTTCCAGACCGGCCGGCCGGCGCGGATTGACAACTACGCCGGCACCACGGGCCCGGCCGCCGACCTGGCCCGCGAACGGGGGTTCCGCTCGGGCGTCGGCGCGCCGATCAGCGTCGAGGGGCGGCTGTGGGGCGTCATGATCGTGCTGTCCAGGAGGGAGGAGCCGCTGCCGGCGGACACCGAGACGCGGCTGGCCGGCTTCACCGAGCTCGTCGCCACCGCGTTGGCCAACGCCGAGGCCCAGGGAGCGCTGACCGCCTCCCGGGCGCGGATCGTGGCGGCCGGCGACACCACTCGCCGCCGTATCGAACGCGATCTGCACGACGGCGCCCAGCAACGGCTGGTCTCACTGGCGCTGCGGGTGCGCGCGGCGCAGGCCGCGGCGCCGCCGGAGTTCGGCGAGCTGGCGGCCGAGCTGGACGGCGTGGTCGACGGGCTGATCGGGGTGCTCGAGGAGCTGCGCGAGATCGCCCACGGCCTCCACCCGGCCGCCCTCGCCGAGGGCGGCCTGCGCCCGGCATTGAAGGCGCTGGGCCGCCGCTCCGCCGTCCCCGTCCGCCTCGACGTCGACGTCGATGGGCGGCTGCCCGAGCCGATCGAGCTTGCCGCCTACTACGTCGTCTCCGAAGCACTCACCAACACCACCAAGCACGCGCACGCCACCGTCATCGACGTCCGGGTCGCCGCCGACCCCGGCGTGCTGCGGGTCCGCATCCACGACGACGGGCGTGGCGGTGCCGACCCCACACGCGGCTCCGGCCTGGTCGGTCTCACCGACCGCGTCGAGGCCCTCGGTGGGCACATCCGGGTGAACAGCCCGCCTGGAGAGGGCACCACCGTCCAGCTGGAGCTGCCCCTCACTGCCTCGCCGCCCTCGGATCGTGGCCGCCGTCCCCGGCTCGCTGGACAGCGCCGGCCGTGAGACGGCAGCCGAACTTCGGAACGACCGGGTCCGCTGCCGCCGCCACGGGATGATGCGGAGCTGTCGCAGGAACCTGGCCCGGACGTCCTGACCTTCACCCGGCAGCTCTGCGGCCCGGGCTCGGCCTGCTCGGGCGCCGCGTCGACCAGCACGTGTCAACGGGAGCAGAAGGACTGCGGTGACAGGGTGGGAGACGGCGTAGACGTGCCAGGCTTCGCGTAGCGGGCCGTCACCTTCAGAAGCGCTGTCTCGTCCACGCCGCCGTGCTCGGCCTGCAGGGCGGTCACTTCGCCGAAATTGCCGATGTACAGGTCAGGGGCCACCGTGCAGAGGAACGCCGCCGATCCGAGGCGACCGATCGGTGTCGACCTCCAACGGCTCGGCGAAGCATGCACGTGCGGTGCCGGGGGCGTCGTCATCACACCGGCACGGCCGCCTCGAGGCGCTGCCGCCGGAAGCCGGGCCGGCCGTGCTGCCCGGCCCGGAGGCCCCGCGGCTCCGGCTCGGGCTCGTCGCCGACGACCGGCACTTCGCCTTCCGCGGCCCGGCCTCCCTGCGGACCTATTGCCCGACGACTGGCCCGGCATCCGGGCGCACGAACTGTTCGTCGCCGCGCACGATGGGCTCGCGGGACGCATTCCTCACGGCCGTGCCGGAGCGTCACACTTCCTGATTCGGCACCCTGGCCGAACCGTTGGGCACGGGTACAGAGCCGTCCACCGTCACAGCCGTTGCACAGACCAGCTCACCAGCGTGCACCAGCCCATTTTCCCCAGGGATGCCGATGCGGAAGGATCGCGCGGGTGCCGACCCTCCACCTCAGCCAGGACGACGCCGCCGACGCGCTGCTGAGCCGGGACCCGCTGGCCCTGCTGATCGGGATGCTGCTGGACCAGCAGTTCCCGATGGAGCGGGCCTTCGGCGCGCCCCGCATGCTGGCCGACCGGATGGGCGCCGACACCCTGTCGGCGGCGGCGATCGTCGAGTGCGACCCCGACGTGCTCAAGGCGCACTTCTCGGGGCCGCCGGCGCTGCACCGCTACCCGGGTTCGATGGCCGGCCGCACCCAGGAGCTCGCCCGTGCGCTGGTCGAGCGCTACGACGGCCGGGCCGACGCGGTGTGGGCCGACGCCCCGGACGGGGGGACGCTGCTGCGCCGGCTGGGGGAGCTGCCCGGTTTCGGCGCCCAGAAGGCGAAGATCTTCCTCGCGCTGCTGGGCAAGCAGTGCGGCGTGACACCGCCGGGTTGGCGCGAGGCGGCGGGGGAGTACGGCGAGGACGGCGCCCGGCGCTCGGTCGCCGACATCACCGACCCGGCATCGCTGGCCGAGGTGCGTGCGCACAAGCAGCAGGTGAAGCAGGAGGCCAAGGAGGCCAAGGAGGCCAAGGCCGCGAACCCCTGATCACGCTTCTGGAACCGGCGGCAGATCGACCCGACAGGCACCTGCACCGCGCACCACCGGGTGGCACCATGGGGGCAGGAGCCGGGGGCTCCGGGGGCCGGTCGCATCACCCAGCACCACCTACCGCCGACCACCGCCGCCCATCCCCCGGCCGGCTCAGGGAAGGGCACCCGTGGCCTCCAGCCAGCAGTTCCCGCACCGCGATCCGTCCGGTGCCAGCCGAATCGAGCCGGTCCTCATCACCGAGGCCGAACCCAGCCTGGAAGAGCAGCACGACGCCCGCAAGCGGCGGTACGTGATCACCATGGGCATCCGCATGGCGAGCCTCATCGCGGCCGCGCTGACCTACCAGGTCTCGGTCTGGCTGATGGCCGTCTTCGCCATTCTCGGCACGGTGCTGCCGTGGATCGCCGTCGTCATGGCCAACGACCGCCCACCGAAGAAGCGGGTCCACGTCAACCGCTACACCCCGCCCCGGCCGGACCGGACCCTGGAGTCGGGATCCAAGGAGCGCGTCATCGACATGTGACGCCTCACCGGGCACCGGCGCGCCCGACCACGGTCGCCGCACGCGCCAGCCCGGCCGCCAGGGCGCTCGCCGGGTCCGGCCGGCC
>JAOPUQ010000175.1 GCA_025963425.1 Modestobacter sp.
AGGGATGGCCGGGGTGGCGATCGACTCGATCCTGGACATGCGGCAGCTCTTCGACGGCATCCCGCTGGACCGGATGAGCGTCTCGATGACCATGAACGGCGCCGTCCTGCCGGTGCTGGCGCTCTACGTCGTCGCCGCCGAGGAGCAGGGGGTGTCGCCGGCGCAGCTGACCGGGACCATCCAGAACGACATCCTCAAGGAGTTCATGGTCCGCAACACCTACATCTACCCGCCCAAGCCCTCGATGCAGATCATCAGCGACATCTTCGCGTTCACCTCGACCGAGATGCCCCGCTACAACTCGATCTCCATCTCCGGCTACCACATCCAGGAGGCCGGGGCGACGGCCGACCTGGAGCTGGCCTACACCCTGGCCGACGGGGTGGAATACCTGCAGGCGGGCAAGGCCGCGGGCCTCGACGTCGACGTGTTCGCGCCGCGGCTGAGCTTCTTCTGGGCGATCGGCATGAACTTCTTCATGGAGGTCGCGAAGCTGCGGGCCGGGCGGCTGCTGTGGGCGCGGCTGGTCAAGGAGGCGGGGGCGCAGAAGGACAAGTCGATGTCGCTGCGGACCCACTCGCAGACCTCGGGCTGGTCGCTGACCGCGCAGGACGTCTACAACAACGTCGTCCGCACCTGCCTGGAGGCGATGGCCGCCACCCAGGGGCACACGCAGTCGCTGCACACCAACGCGCTGGACGAGGCGCTGGCGCTGCCCACCGACTTCTCCGCCCGGATCGCCCGCAACACCCAGCTGCTGCTGCAGCAGGAGTCGGGGACGACGCGGGTCATCGACCCGTGGGGCGGCTCGGCGTACGTGGAGAGGCTGACCTACGACCTGGCCCGCCGGGCGTGGGCGCACATCCAGGAGGTCGCCGCGCACGGCGGCATGGCCCAGGCCATCGACGACGGCATCCCCAAGATGCGCATCGAGGAGGCCGCGGCCCGGACCCAGGCGCGGATCGACTCCGGGCGCCAGCCGGTGATCGGCGTCAACAAGTACCGGGTGGCCGCCGACGAGGCCGTCGAGGTGCTCAAGGTCGACAACGCCGACGTGCTGGCCCAGCAGAAGGCCAAGCTCGAGCAGCTGCGGGCGGAGCGGGACTCCGGCGCCGTCACCGAGGCGCTGTCCCGGCTGACCGACGCCGCCCGGGCCGCGGCCGAGGGACGACGGGATTCCTCGCTGGAGTCGAACCTGCTCAAGCTGGCCGTCGACGCCGCCCGCGCGAAGGCCACCGTCGGGGAGATCTCCGACGCGCTGGAGGCGGTCTACGGGCGGCACTCCGGCCAGGTGCGCACGATCTCCGGTGTGTACCGCGACGAGGCAGGGGACGCAGGACCGGTGGAGGAGACCCGGCGCATGGCGTCGGAGTTCGAGGAGGCCGAGGGGCGCCGGCCGCGGATCCTGGTGGCCAAGATGGGCCAGGACGGGCACGACCGCGGCCAGAAGGTGATCGCCACGGCCTTCGCCGACCTGGGCTTCGACGTCGACGTCGGCCCGCTGTTCCAGACGCCGGAGGAGGTCGCCCGCCAGGCGGTGGAGGCCGACGTGCACGTCGTCGGCGTCTCCTCGCTGGCCGCCGGGCACCTGACCCTGGTGCCCGCGCTGCGCGACGCGCTGGCCGAGCTCGGTGCCGACGACGTTCTCGTGGTGGTGGGCGGGGTCATTCCGCCCGGTGACTTCGAGGAGCTGCGGGCGGCCGGTGCGGCGGCGATCTTCCCGCCCGGAACGGTCATCGCCGAGGCGGCGCAGGACCTGTTGCGCACGCTGGCGCAGCGTCTCGGGCACTGATGGCCGGAGGCCGGCCGGTCGACGTCCCGGCGCTCGCCGAGGGCGTGCTCGCCGGCGACCGGCGGGTGATGGCGCGGGCCATCACGCTGGTGGAGTCGCGGCGGGCCGACCACCGGGACGCCGCGCAGGAACTGCTCGTCGAGCTGCTGCCACACGCGGGGGGAGCGCGGCGGGTCGGCATCAGCGGTGTGCCCGGGGTGGGCAAGTCGACGTTCATCGACTCCCTCGGGATCTCGCTGACCGCGGGCGGCTCGCGGGTCGCGGTGCTGGCGGTGGACCCGTCGTCGGCCCGCTCCGGAGGGTCGATCCTGGGCGACAAGACCCGGATGGCCCGGCTCGCCGTCGACGACTCGGCCTTCATCCGGCCCGCGCCGACCGCGGGGACGCTGGGCGGGGTGGCCCAGGCGACCCGGGAGTCGATGGTCGTGGTGGAGGCGGCCGGCTACGACGTCGTCCTGGTGGAGACCGTCGGCGTCGGGCAGTCCGAGGTCACCGTCGCGGAGATGGTCGACTCGTTCCTCTTCCTGACCCTGGCCCGCACCGGTGACCAGCTGCAGGGCATCAAGCGCGGGATCCTGGAGATCGCCGACGTCATCGCGGTGAACAAGGCCGACGGGTCCGGGGAGGTGGACGCCCGCCGGGCCGCCCGCGAACTGGCCGGGGCCATCCGGATGCTGCGCGGTCACGGCGAGGACGGCTGGGAGGTCCCGGTGCTCACCTGCGCGGGGCTGACCGGGGCGGGGCTGTCCGAGGTGTGGGCGCAGGTCGTGGCGCACGGAAACCGGATGCGTGCCTCGGGCGCGTTCGACGAGCGCCGCCGCACCCAGCAGGTGCGCTGGACGTGGGGGATGGTCCGCGACGGGCTGGAGCACCGGCTGCGCGCGCACCCTGCCGTCCGGGCGCTGGCCCCCGAGCTCGAGAAGGCGGTGCTGGCCGGCGAGCTGACCCCCGCGCTGGCCGCCCGGGAGCTGCTGGAGACGTTCCTGACCGACCCGACGCCGGCCGACTGACCTCCGCTCCGCGCTGGATGAGGTGGTCGTCCCCAGGCCGGCCCGGCGTCCACAGATGACCGGAAGCCCACCCATCCCGTCGCCTTCCGGTGCACGGTCGCGACCGTGCCACCGGACTTCGCCCACCTCCTCGCTCGTCAGGGTGGCGCCTTCGCCCTCGACCAGGCCCGGGCCCGGTACGCGCCGGCTCGACTCCGGTCCCGGCTGCGCCGGGGCTGTGGCGGCGGACGCCCTGGCATGGGGTGTTCGTCGACGGCGAGCTACCGGAGGACGTACCGACCTACGTCCGTGCGGCGTCACTCCGGCTGGGGGGCACCTGGTCGCCTGTCACTCGACGGCCGCCCGGTTGTGGGGCTTCGACATCGGGGATGACGGAGCCTCTCCCGGCGTCCTGCACTTCCTCGGGCCGCCCGACCTGGACAACCGCCGGCTCGCCGGGCTGCGCGCACCCGTCGTCCACTCGGCTCGGACGATGGGGTGCGGGTCGCCGGCGTCTGGTGCACCCCGCCGGGCCGGACCGCCTGCGACGTCGTCCGGGTGACCCCCGCCGAGCGACGGCTTGGCCACGTTGGACCTCGCGCTGCGTCCGGGGCGGTGCACCCGGCTGCGTGCGTTGGGCCCGCTGGCCGACGGGCGGGCCGAGTCACCGATGGAATCGAGGATGCGCTGGAGGTTCGGGTGGGAGGACCACCGGATCGGCGCGGAGTGCGACGGTCTGGTCGCGCACATGACCCGGGCGCAGTCGGACGCCGACCGCGAGCGGCACAACTGGTTGACCGAGCACTCGTGGCGGCTGCTGCGCTTCACCGCCCAGCACGTCTACCGCAGGCAGCAGGAGATGGTGCCGACGGTATGGCGCCACATGTGGCAATCACGCCGGGGGAGAGCGGTGACTCAGATGCCGATCGAGCGGCAGTCGCGCGAGCGCAGGTCGACCAGGTAGTCGTCCGGCGCCCCGGCGGCCTCGGCGGCGTCGGCGATCGCACCCAGGTAGCGGGCCGAGGGCAGGCCGCCCTCGAAGGCATCCAGGGCGTAGGCGTAGGCCACCACGTCACCGGCCAGCGTGTGCACCCGCAGCCGCACCTTGCGGTAGAGGCCGTGGTCGGCGCCCTCCCAAGCGTCCAGCGTCCGCTCGTCGGCCCCGGTGACGTCGTAGAGCGCGGCGAAGACGCCGGGGGAGGCGGTCTCCGCGGGCACCAGCGTGGCCAGGGAGCCCTCCCAGCCGAACTCCTCGGCGCCGAACGTCAGGCGCCAGCCGGGGATCCAGCCGGTGCCGGCGAAGGGGGAGGAGGGACAGCGCCGCAGCATCTGTGCCGGGTCCATGTTCGACCCGTACGCGGCATAGAGGCCCATCGCGGTGAGCCTAGCCAGGGTCGGTGTGGCAGCCCGACGAGGGGCGGTCCCGCCGTTCCGGGCCGACACCGGGGAGAATGGCCAGCGGAACACCCCCGGACAGCAGAAGGACCCTCATGACCCGCATCGTGATCATCGGCGGCGGACCGGCCGGCTACGAGGCCGCACTGGTCGCCGCCCAGCTCGGTGCCCAGGTCACCGTGGTCGAGCGGGACGGCATCGGCGGCGCGAGCGTGCTCACCGACTGCGTCCCCTCCAAGGCGTTCATCGCCGCGGCCGGGGCGATGACCTCGGTGCGTGACTCCGCCGTCCTGGGCCTGCAGGGCAGCGACCTGGCCACCGTCGGCCTGGACCTGGCCACGGTCAACGGCCGCATCCGCGGTCTGGCGGTCGCCCAGTCCGCCGACATCCACGCCCGGCTGGACTCCGAGGGCGTCACCATCATCGCCGGACAGGCCCGGCTGTCCGACGAGATCCGCGGCCTCATCGCGCACCGGGTCCAGGTGCTCGGCGCGTCGGGCGAGGTGACCCACGAGCTCGAGGCCGACGTCATCCTGATCGCCACCGGCGCGGACCCCCGGGTGCTGCCCGGGGCGGAGCCCGACGGCGAGCGGATCCTGTCCTGGCGCGACATCTACGACCTCGAGGACATGCCCGAGCACCTGGTCGTCGTGGGCTCCGGCGTCACCGGCGCCGAGTTCGCCTCCGGGTACCTGGAGGCCGGCGTCCCGGTCACGCTCGTCTCCTCCCGCGAGCAGGTGCTGCCCGGTGAGGACAGCGACGCCGCCGCGGTGGTGGAGAAGGTCTTCCAGTCCCGCGGCGGGCGCATCGCCGAGAAGGGCCGGGCGGAGTCCGTCGTCCGGACCGAGAAGGGCGTGCGCGTCGCGCTGACCGACGGCCGTGTCGTCGAGGGCTCGCACGCGCTGATGACCGTGGGCACGGTGCCGAACACCGCCGGGCTGAACCTCGAGGCCGTCGGGGTCGAGCTGTCGAAGTCCGGCCACGTCGTGGTCGACCGGGTCTCCCGGACGACGGTCCCCGGCGTCTACGCCGCCGGCGACGTCACCGGTGTCTTCCAGCTGGCCTCCGTCGCCGCCATGCAGGGCCGGATCGCCATGTGGCACGCCCTGGGCGAGGCCGTCACCCCCATCAAGCTGAAGACCGTCGCGGCCAACGTCTTCACCCACCCGGAGATCGCCACCGTCGGGGTGCAGGAGAAGTCGATGACCGAGGGCGGCGACGTGGAGGTGGTCCAGCTGCCCCTGGCCACCAACGCGCGGGCCAAGATGAGCGACCTGCGGGACGGCTTCGTGAAGCTCTTCACCCGCCGCTCCACCGACGTGGTCATCGGCGGCGTGGTGGTTGCGCCGGGTGCCTCCGAGCTCATCCTGCCGATCGCGCTGGCCGTGGCCAAGGGGCTCACCGCGGGGGACCTGGCCAACACCTTCGCGATCTACCCGTCGCTGTCCGGGTCGATCACCGAGGCCGGTCGCCGGCTGATGGGCATCGACGACGCGTCCTGAACCCTGGGGCGGCCGGGACAGGTGGGGGTGGTCGTTCCCCCAGGTGGGTGTCCTCCCTCGCACCGCTCAAGTTCCGCCTCGGGTGGGTCGATGCTGAGGGTGGTTCCTTCTGCCCTGGAGTGGTGCGTGCGCGAGATCCACCTGCCGCGGTTCCCGCGGTCCCCGCGGTCCCTGCGGTCCCCGCGGGCTTCACTGACCGCGGCGGCCGTCCTGGCCACGACTCTGGTCGTGCTGCCGGTGGGTGCCCGCGCCGACGACAACCCGGCTGAGGTCGGTCCCGGGGACACCGTCGTGGGAGAGCTCGTCCGGGCCTATGACGACCCCGGCCCGGCTGGTCGGGGCGACGGGCACGGCACCGAGGACGACGGTTCGGCCGGGCTGCTGAGCTGGGTCCGGACAGCACCCGGCGAGAACGTCCGCGTCCCGGCGGAGGACGTCGAGGACATCAGGACCGGCTCGACCGTGCAGGTCACCGTGGGCGCCGCGGTGCTCGACGAGGCGGCGGCCCAGGGACTGGAACCGGCACACGACGTGCTCGGTGCCGAGGTCCTCGCCCCGGCCCCCGCGCCCACCACCGCACCCGCCACCGCGCCGGTCAACCACCAGGTGACGATCGTGCTGATGGCGCCGGCCGGTGCTCCGGCGGACGACACGACGCTGGCCGAGGCCCAGGCGGTCGTGGCCGGCTCGGTCGCCGACTTCTGGTCCGAGCAGAGTGGCGGGCAGGCGCGGTTCGGAGTCGTCGCCGGCTGGGACTGGGCTCCTGCCACCGTCGGGTGCGAGGACCCCTTCGCCCTGTGGGCCGAGGCCCAGCGGCGCGCGGGGTGGTCGCCCGGTGCGGGCAAGCACCTGCTGGTCTTCGTCCCGGATGGGACGCCAGGGTGTTCCTACGGACTGGGGACGGTCGGCTCCGGCATCGGGGACGGCGGGCTGGCCTACGTCCAGGCGGCGCAGACGTCGGTCATCGCGCACGAGTTCGGTCACAACCTCGGGCTGGGGCACTCCTCGGTCGTCCAGTGCGACCGCGCCGTTGAGGCCGGCACCTGCCGGACCGTCGGTTACGGGGACTACTACGACGTCATGGGAATCTCGTGGACCCAGGTCGGCAGCCTCAACGCCGCCCAGGCGTCCCGCCTCGGTGTGCTCCCCGCGGCGCAGCAGGTGTCGCTCACCGCGGCCTCGCCGGCCGGTTCCTACGAGGTGCGGCCGATCGCCGCGAGCAGTGGACTGCGGGCCCTCAGACTGACCGATCCCCAGGGCACCGCCTATTGGCTGGAGTACCGGCAGGCGAGTGGACGGGACAGCTGGCTGGGCTCGTCCACGGCCAACTGGCCCGGGCTGCAGTCCGGGATGACCCTCCGCAAGGCCGCTGGCCCGCCGGACACGGCACTGCTGCTGGACGGTTCTCCGTCCGCGGCGGCGGACTGGCCCGGGGACCTGCAGTCAGCCCTCCCGATCGGCCGGGCGGTGACCCTCTCGGGAGGTTCCTTCACGGTCACCGTCTCCAGCGTCACGCCCACCTCCGCCGTCGTGCACGTGACGACGTCCACGAGCAATCCGCCGGTGCCCTTGCCGGCCCCCGGTGATCCGATCGGCGCCGTGGACGAGGTCGCACGACGTGGCGGGGACGTGGTCATCCGCGGGTGGGCGTACGACCCCGACGCGCTCGCGCAGCCGGTGCCGATCTCGGTGTCGGTCGACGGCGCGGCCGCCACGACGTCCCCGGTCACCGCCGTCTCGGAGAGCTTCTTCGAGACGGCCACGGCCATGCAAGGCTTCGTCCGGGTGGTGCGCATCCCCGCCGGCACCCACCGCCTGTGCATCTTCGCGGTGAACGGGGCGGGCCCGGGCGCGACGGCCTCCCTGGGGTGCCGGACGGTGACCTGAGACCGGCACCGCCGCCGGGACGTCCTACTCGGCGGCGTCGCCGATCGTGCAGATGACCGCGCCGCTGGTGACCGTGGCGCCGACCTCGGCGGACAGGCCGGAGACGGTGCCGGCCTTGTGCGCGGTGATCGGCTGCTCCATCTTCATCGCCTCGAGCACCACGATGAGGTCGCCGGCGGCCACCGTGGCGCCGTCCTCGACCCCGACCTTGACGATCGTGCCCTGCATCGGGGAGGTCAGGCTGTCCCCGGAGGCCGCGCCACCGCCGCCGCCCCCGCCGCGCTTGCGGGGCTTCGCGCCGGCCGTGGCAGCCGCGC
>JAOPUQ010000197.1 GCA_025963425.1 Modestobacter sp.
CGGGATGAAGATGACCAGCCCGATGATGAAGGCGCTCTTGAGCTCGGAGAGCACGAACGCCGGGACCAGGGTCAGCATGCTCACCGACTCGCGGTCGGCCGGCTTCTCCTCACCCGACAGCCCGATCATCAGCTTGAGCTCGTCGTCGCGGGTGTTGGACAGCAGGAAGGTCTTCAGCGGCGCTTCGCCGGCGTCGTAGGCCTGGGAGGCGGTGATGGTGCCGTCCAGGTAGGGCTGCACGGCGACGTCGTTGATGTCCCCGAACAACGGGCCCATCACGAAGATCGTGAGGAACAGGGCGATGCCGGTCAGCACCTGGTTGGGCGGGGAGCTCTGCAGCCCCAGTGCGTTGCGGGTCAGCGACAGCACCACGAGCATCTTGGTGAACGAGGTGACCAGCAGCAGTGCGGACGGCGCGATCGACAGCACCGTGATCGCCAGGATCAGGGTGACCGCGGTGCTGGGCTCGCCGCCGCCGATCGAGACGTCCAGCCCGCCGTCGTCGACCACGGGGGAGACCGGGGCCGTGGGCGCGGTCGGGGCGGTCGGTGCCGCGGACGCGGGACCGGCCAGCACGATCATCGCCACCGCCGCGACGAGCAGGGTCAGCAGGACCAGCAGCGCCGTGCGCCGGGTCCGTGCGGCGGTGGGGGACGGGGCGCCGGTCGCCGGCGAGAGGAGCAGGCTCACCTACGCACCGTCCGCTCCCGCAGCTCGGTCACGAACGACGTCCAGGCGCGGCGGTCGAGCACGGAACCGGCCAGCGGGCCGGAGCTGCCACGGGCGGCCGATGCCGTCCGGGGCGCCGGCGTCGAGCCGTCGGGCGCCGCGGCGGCGGCCAGGGCCACGGCCCGCGGAGAGGCGGCGAGCGCGGTCTGCACCTCCTCCTCCTCGACCTCGGCGAGCAGGGTGACCTGCTCGTCGGTCGAGCCGACGACCAGCACACGTCCGGCGACCCGGAGGACCGAGACGCTGCTCGCGCGGCCCATCCGCTGGCGGGCGACGACCTCGATCAGCCCGTTGCCCGCACCCAGTCCGCGCTTCTTGGCCAACCGGGAGGCGAAGGCGAGGACCGCGGCGATGAAGGCCAGTGAGAAGACCAGCCGGATGATCATCCAGGTCATGATCCGGCTCCGAACTCGTTCCGCTCCTCGGTCGCTGCTCCCTGCGACGCCCGCTCGCCCGTCGTCGTCCGGGTCATGGCGCCGGGTGCCCGAAGTCGGCGGCGTCGGTCACGATCTCGCTGATCCGCAGCCCGAAGTCCTCGTCGACGACGACGATCTCGCCGCGGGCGATGAGCGTGCCGTTGACCAGCAGGTCGGCCGGTGCGCTGGCCGCGCGGTCGAGCTCGATGACCTCACCGGGGTGCAGCGACAGCAGCTCCTGCACCGTCATCCGGGTGCGGCCGATCTCGACGGTGACCTCCATGGCCACGTTGCGCAGCAGGTCCAGGCTGCCGCGCTGCTCGCGCTGCACCGGCAGGGTGACCTGCAGGGCGAAGGTGGCCTCGACGACCCCGCCGGCCACCAGCGGCACCGCGAGGTACATGCCCTTGTCGCGCAGCCCGTCCAGGGCGGCGACGGCCTCCTCGACCCGTTCGGCGGACACCCGGACGCGGCCGAGGGTCGCCGCGGCTGCCTCGAGTGCCGGCCGCAGAGCGGCGGCGACGTCCATCCGGCCCACCGGGGAGTTGCTCAGGGCGGCGACGACCTCCGCGGAGACCACCAGGACGACGTCGCCACTGACCTCACCGGCCAGCCGCGCGGTCACCGCCGAGGCACCCTCGGGCGGTAGCGGCGTCGCCTCGGGATCGGTGATGGGCTCGCCGGCGCTCAGCGGGGAGGCGGCCGGCAGCAGGTCGGCCGCCGCCTGCGCCGCGGCGACGACGGCTGCGGCGATGGTCTCGGACTCGGGTGAACGCTCGATGCCGAAGGCGGTGGTCATGAGTGGTCCTTTCCGCCGGTGGGGTCGGGGACGATCTCGGCGGCCAGTCGGCGCCGGTGGTTGCTGGCGATCGCATGGGCGAACGTCACGTCGTTGGTGGTGACCTCCAGCGGGCTGTCCCGCGGGTGGCGCAGGAGCAGCACGTCGCCGACGGCGAGGGTCAACAGGTCGGCGGAGGGAACCTCGAGCGGGGCGAACCGCACGCTGACGTCCACCGGTACGTGGCTGAGCCGCTCGGTGAGTGCCTCGGTGGCCTTCTGCCGCTTGCGCAGCGCGGACTCCGAGAGCTGTGGGGAGGCGGCGTTGTTCAGCGCCCCGGCGAAGGAGGAGAACGGCAGCACCAGGGTGGCCTGGGGCTCTCGGCTGCCGATCCGCATCTCGTAGGTGGCCACCATGACCGTCTCCGAGCCGGAGGCGACCTGGGCGAGCTGCGGGTTGTACTCGAGGCCGGCCAGCGCGGGCTGCAGGGGCGTGATGTGCGCGAAGGCGCTCGCCAGCTCGTTCATCAGCCGGTCGAGGAGGTGACCGGTGATGGTCGTCTCCATCGCCGTCATCGGCCGGTTCGGCTGCTCGCCGGCGCCGGAGCCGCCCAGCATGTGGTCGACGATGGCCATCGCTGCGTCCAGTGGGTAGGCCAGCAGGCCCTTGCCCGGCAGCGGCTCCAGCGAGAAGGTCGCGATGAAGACCGGCGTCGGCAGGGTGGCGATGTAGTCGTCGTAGGAGAACTGCTCGATCCCGAGGAGCTCCATGCGCGCACCCGTGCGCAGCAACGAGGTCAGGATGGTGGTCGCCTGGCGGGCGAAGCCCTCCTGCGCGATCTGCAGGATCCGCACGTGCTCGCGGGAGAGCTTGGTCGGCCGGCGGAAGTCGTAGGTGCGCGGCTCGCTACGGCGGCGGCCCGACCCGGCGGGAGGCCGGGGGGCGCCGCTGGGCGCTTCGGCAACGGTGTCGGACAGGCTCACGACCCACTCATCGGCGGGAACGGGGCCCGTCCTGACCGGCAGCACCCGGCGAGCACCCGCGAGGGCGCACGCCGGGTGCTGGCGGTGCGGGAGTGGACTGCTGGGACTACTGGGTGACGTACTCCGTGAAGTAGATCGACATCACGTCGTGGTGGTAGGCCTCGACGATCGACTCCTGCAGCGCCGCCTTCATCGCCTCCCGGTTGGTCTGCACGTCGCTCAGCGCCGCTCCGGAGAACTGCGCGATCGCGAGGTCCAGCGCCTTGGAGCCGTCCTGCACGGGTGCCCCGCCGTGGCCGCCACCCTCGTCGAACGCGAGGGTGTACTGCAGCGCGATGCCCAGCTTCAGATAGCTGCCGCCGGCCAGGTTGATCGCCACCGGCTCGACGACGAGCACGCTGCCGGGCTCGGACGCCACCTCGGCCTCGGCCTCTCCGCTGCCGCCGAACAGGAAGAAGTACGCCCCCGCCCCGATGGCCAGCACGGCGACCAGGGCGATGATGAGCAGCTTCTTCCTGCCGCCCTTCGCGCCCTCCTCGTCGGTACCGGCGTCCGTGTCCTTGGTCTTCTTGCTCACGAGTCCTCCTCGCTGGCGCTCGTCGGCCGCGTTCGCGGCGCGGCTGTGTGGATGAGTTCGCTCGCGAGCTCGCTCACGGGTGGCTCCCCTCCTGGGTGTCAGCCGCGGACGCGGCCCCGGTGTCGGTGGTGCTGGCAGTGGCCTGTGCGGTGGCCTCGATGCCAGGCAGCAGTTCGTTCGCCTTCGCCGATGCGGTGGACAGCACGACGATGTCCACGCGCCGGTTGATGGACAGCGCATCGGGGGCGGAGTCGGGCACCAGCGGTTTGGTGTCGCTGTAGCCGGTGGCTGACAGCTTGGTCTCGGCGAGCGCGTCGGCGCTGACCAGGTGCCGCAGCACGGTGGTCGCGCGGAACGCGGACAGCTCCCAGTTCGACGGCCACGGGCCGCCGCGGGTGACCGGCAGGGAGTTCGCGTGGCCCTCGATCCGCAACGGATTGGGCAGCCCGCGCAGCGTGGGGGCCAGGGCGTCGAGCACCGCGGCGCCCTCGGGCCGCAGGCCGGCCTCCTCGGCGTCGAAGAGCACCTGGTCGGCGACGACGTGCACGACCAGGCCGCGCTCGTCGATCTCGAACTTGGCCGCGTCGGGGTAGCCGGCAGCGGCCAGGGCGGCGGTGAGCGCCTCCCGGGCCGCGGCCAGCGAGTCGTAGGTCGCCTGTGCCTCGGCGGCGGTCTGCGCCGCCTGCTGCTCGGCAGCCGCCGCGGCGGCCGCCTTCTCGGCGTCGGTCTGTTCGGTGCCGTCGATGGCGGCCTGGGACTGCACCTGGACCGGCTGCAGCGGGTCCTCGGTGTCGGTCTCCAGGGCGGCGCCGTCGTTGATGATCGTCACCGGGGCCCCGAAGCCCTCCTGCAGGCCCTGGGAGAACGCGGTGAACTTCGCCATGTCCACCTGGCTGAGCGCGTACATGACGACGAACAGCGCCATCAGCAGCGTCATCATGTCGGCGTAGGAGACGAGCCACCTCTCGTGGTTCTCGTGCTCCTCCTCCTCGTGCTTCTTGGCACGGCGGCCGCCGTGCCCACTGCCGTGCCCGCCATGGCCGCCGGAGGGCTTCTTGCCGCTCATGCCGCCTCGCGTTGCTGTTCACTCGGCGGCACCAGCGAGGTGAGCTTCTGCCGCACGGTGCGCGGGCTGGTGCCGGCCTGGATCTCCGAGATGCCCTCCACGAGGAGCTCCATCTGGCCCGCCTGCAGGTCGCTGGTCCGGGTGATCTTGGCGGCCATGGGCAGCCAGAAGAAGTTGGCCGACAGCACGCCCCACAGGGTCGCCACGAAGGCGCCGGCGATGAGCGGACCGAGGAGCTCGGGCTGGTCGAGGTTCTCCAGCACGTGGATCAGCCCGACGACCGTGCCGATGATGCCGACCGTCGGCGCGTAGCCGCCCATGCCGGTGAAGAACTTCGCCGCGACCTTGTCCTCGGCCTTCTTGGCCGCGATCTCGGCCTCGAGCACGGCCCGCAGATCCTCGGGGTCGGTGCCGTCGATGCTCATCTGCAGGCCGCGCTTGAGGAACGGGTCGTCGATCTTCTTGACCTCGGCCTCCAGGGCCAGCAGGCCCTCCTTGCGGGCCTTCTCCGCCAGGCTGACCAGTGTCTGGATCTTGTCGAAGGCCGGCGGCACGGCGGTGGGCAGGAAGCCCATCTTCATCCAGGCGCCGATCTTCTTGACGTCGCTCATGGTGGAGCCGGCGATGGCCGCACCGAAGGTGCCGCCGAAGACGAGGATCATCGGGGGGATCAGGAAGATGGCCATGGGGGACGAGCCCTCCATGACCATCGTGATCAACAGGGCGACGAGCGCGAGCACGACACCGATCAGAGTGGCCGGGTCCATGGGTCAGCGCTCCTCGCGAGTGGGGAAGGGGACCACGGAGGAGGACTCGTCGTCCTCGACCGCGGTGCGGGCCGTCGGGCGGTACTCGCCGCGGTCCATCTGGAAGGCGACCGCCTGCACGCTCGCGCGGTAGTCGCGGATCTCCCGCAGCACGACGTCCACGCTCTCCGCGACGACGTACTTGGTGTCGTCGACCAGGGCGATGACGGTGTCGGGATGGCCCTCGACACGGGCGATCAGGTCGGGGTTGAGCGCGAAGTGCTCCCCGTTCAGGCGCGTCACTCGGATCACGGCGGGGTCCTCCGGGGTGGGGTCAGGGAACGGGGTCCGGGGCAGGACTCGGTCCCACGTCTGCTTCATCGGCCTCCGGCGGAGGCGGCTTGAGCTGAACGGCCCGGTCACCCCCTCGGGGGTGACCGGGCCGGCCTGTCATGCGTTGCGGATCACTGCTTGAGGTTGACCAGTTCCTGCAGTACCTGGTCGGAGGTGGTGATCACGCGGCTGTTGGCCTGGAAACCGCGCTGGGCCACGATCAGGTTGGTGAACTCCTCGGCCAGGTCGACGTTCGACATCTCCAGCGCACCGGCGGACAGCGAGCCACGCCCACCCGTGCCGGCCACTCCGATCAGGGCGACACCGGAGTTGTCCCCGGTGCTGTAGGAGCTGTTACCGGCCTTGGCCAGGCCGCCGGGGTTGCTGAAGGTGGCCAGGGCCAGCTGGCCGATCGACTGCCGCAGACCGTTGGAGTAGACGCCGGTGATGGTGCCGTCGTTGCTCAGCGCGAACGACTGCAGGGTGCCCATCGCGGAGCCGTCCTGCTCGGTCGCGGTCACGGTGGTCTTGCCGCCGTACTGGGTCAGCTTGCTCATGTCGAGCGTCACGGGCGCCGGCCAGGACGCGTTGCGGGGAGCGAACTTGAGTGTGGCGTCCGTGGGCGGGGTCAGGTTGCCGGCCGCGTCGAAGGTGAGCTTCTTGGTGGTCGTCGGGACACCGGAACCGTCGTCCAGGACCAGGGGACCGGTGGAATCGGACACCTGCATGTCCCAGCCGGTGGCGGTGCGGGTGTACGTGTAGTTGATGGCCTGGCTGTTGCCCTGGGGGTCGTACATCTCGATCTGGGTCTGGATCGCCGTCGGCGGGGTGGTGACCTTCGCCTCGCTGTCGAGGTTGCCCCCGACCTTGCCGCTGGTGGTGGCGACCGGTGCCAGGCTCTCCCCGTAGGGCACCGAGAGCGGGCCGATGGGGCCGTTGGTGTTGACGACTCCGTTCACCGCCGTCCAGCCCTGGAGGATGCCGCCGTCGGGGGTGACCAGCTTGCCGGAGCCGTCGAAGTCGAACGAGCCGGCGCGGGTGTAGAGCTGCTGGCTGCCGTTCTGGGTGACGAAGAAACCGTCCCCGTTGATCATGAAGTCCGTGGAGCGGCCGGTGTTCTGGGCGGCGCCCTGGCTGAAGTTGGTGGTGATGCCGGCGAGCTTCACGCCGAGACCGACCTGGGCCGGGTTGGTGCCCGCCGTGTCCTGGGTCGGTGCCGAGCCGTTGCGCAGCACCTGGGACAGGGTGTCCTCGAAGACGGTCTGGCTGCCCTTGAAGCCGACGGTGTTGACGTTGGAGATGTTGTTGCCGGTCACGTCCAGCTTGGTCTGGTGGGCGCGCAGGCCGGCGATGGCGGAGTACATGGAACGCAGCATGGGGAGGAGCTCCTCGCGGGGTGGGGTTCGACCGGGGGATCAGGTGAGGGGGCGGGTCAGCCGTCGGCGGAGACCTCGGTGATGCGGCCCATCGGTACGGCGACGCCGCCGATCGTGGCCCGGGCCTCGCTGGTGTCGGTCGCGATCACCACGGAGCTGACCTTGCCGGTCTGCGTCGTCCCGTCCTCGGCGGTGTAGGACACCGAGTGGCCGACGAGCGTGCCGGCACTGGTGGCCCGCTGCAGGGCCAGCATCGCGGTGTTCTGGGTGGCGATCTGCTGGAGCTGCTCCACCTGGCTGAACGTGGCGGTCTGCGCCATCAGCTCACTGCTGCTGGCCGGGTTGCTGGGGTCCTGGTACTTCATCTGGGCGACCAGCAGCTTGAGGAAGGTGTCCTTGTCCATCTGGCCGGACCGTTGCACCGTGCTGGTCGCGCCGCTGGTCGCGCTGCTGGTGGCCTGGGCGGCGGTGCTGCCGGCGATCGGGCTGGTCATCTCGTGGCTCGTCTCCGTCTCAGACTCGGACGTCCACGCCGGGTGACGCAGACGAGGAGGAGGTGAGGACGGGGCCGCCCTCACCGAGGTGGGTGCCGGGCGGGGCCCAGGGCCGTGACCGGGAGTCGGGCGGGGTGGCCCGGTCCTGCCGGCCGCTGTTGCCCAGCATGTCCGCGAGCTGCTGCTGCGCGGTCCGGTCGCCCGCCCCGGTGTCCGCGCCGGTGCGGGCGTCGACCTCCAGCCGGGAGAACGTGAGCCCGGCGCTCTCCAGGTCCCGGCGCAGGTCGGGCAGGGCCTCGGTCAGGGCGTGCCGACCGTGGGCGTGGGCGCCCTGCAGGGTCAGCTCGAGCGTGCCGTCGGTGACCGTGACCTGGATCGACACCGGCCCGAGCGACTCCGGGGTGATGACCAGCGTCATCGTCTGGCTGCCGTCGGGGGCGGTGCGCAGGACGGCGAGCTGCGGGGCCAGCTGGGCGGCCACCGGAGCCTGCCGGACAGGTGCGGCGGCGGCGGGCGCGGCCGTCGGGGCCAGCGGTGCGGCCGGAGCCGGGC
>JAOPUQ010000246.1 GCA_025963425.1 Modestobacter sp.
CAGTTGGCCGCCGACTACGGCACCGGGTACTCCGTCGTCTTCACCCCGATCGCCTCGCAGCTCAAGGCGTTCCAGTCGATGCGCGACCGGTGCGCCGAGAAGGGCCGCGAGGTCCAGCCCGACGACCTCCTCATCACCGTCATCGGCTACGTCGGCGACACCGACGAGCAGGCGTTGCGTGAGGCGCGGCCCTACATCGAGCGCTTCTTCACCTTCTTCCACCGGACGCCGCCCAAGCGGATGACGCCACCGGGCTACGTGAGCACGGAGAACTACAAGCGTCTGGTGGGCTCGGCCGCCCTCGCGGACTCCGACCGGGCCGCGTGGGAGGACATGCTGTCGATCGGCCGCATCGCCTGCGGCTCGCCGGAGACCGTGGCCGCGCTGCTCACCCAGTGGGCGGAGGAGGCGGGCACCAGCCGGATCATCATGACGCTGGACATCGCCGACATGCCGGAGCAGATGGTCCGGGACAACATGACGCGGTTCGCCACCGAGGTCATCCCGCTCGTCCGGGCGAACGCCTCGATCTCGGTGACGGCACAGCCCGCCGTCGGGGCGGAGGCGCTCCGATGGCCGAGTTCACCCAGGACCACGTCGACGTCAACGGCATCGACACCGCCGTCCTGACCGCCGGCTCGGGGGAGACGCTGGTCTTCTTCCACGGGGCGGGCACCGCGACCGGGTTCGACGCCCTGCTGCCGCTGGCCGACCGGTTCCGGCTCGTCGTGCCGCAGCACCCCGGCTTCGGGGCCTCGGCCGACGACCCCCGGGTCGACGGCATCCACGACTACGTCCTGCACTACCTGGACCTCTTCGACACCCTGGGCATCGACGAGTTCTCGCTGGTCGGCCACTCGATGGGTGGCTGGCTGGCGGCCTGGTTCGCGGTGGAGCAGACCCGGCGCGTCCGGCGGCTGGTCCTGGCGGCGCCGGCTGGGCTGCGGGTCCCCGGGCACCCCGCGCAGGACCTGTTCACCATCCCCGACGAGCAGATGGGCGAGTTCCTGACCGCCGACCTCTCGGTGTTCGCCGGCAACGTGCCGGCGACGCCGACGCCGGACTCCCTGGCGGCCGGCTACCGGGAGCTCACCTCGGCGGCCCGGGTGATGTGGGAGCGGCCCTACGACTCACGGCTGCCCCGGTGGACGCACCGGCTGACGATGCCCACGCTGCTGCTGTGGGGGAGCGCCGACCGCATCATCCCGGTCGGCCAGTCGGAGGCCTGGGCGGACCTGATCCCGGACTGCCGGCGTCTCGTCGTCCCCGGCGCGGGCCACCTGCTGTTCGACGAGGCGCGCGCAGCCGTCGACGGGATCGCCGACTTCGTCGGCGCAGAAGTGGCGGTCTAGGCGATGCACGAGACCATCCCACCCCAGGAGAGCGCGCCGGAGGGGCGGTCCGTGCCGGCGGGCACGTCGCCGCGGGGCGGACCCGGCCGGGCGCGGACCGCTGGCCGGGTCCTCGTCCGGCAGGACTACCTCGGGGTCCTCGTGGCCACGGTCGTGCTGGTCCTGGTCATCGGCGCCTTCGACACCCGCTTCTTCCAGTTCGGCCAGTTGATGAACATCCTCAGCCAGTCCAGCTACATCGGGATCCTGGCGTGCGGGATGGCCTTCCTGCTGGCCATGCGGGAACTCGACCTCTCGGTCGGCTCGGTCTACGCGCTGACCGCGCTGACCTGCGCCCTGCTGGCCGACCAGGGCCTGAACCCATGGGTCAGCGGCCTGCTCGCCATCGGCGTCGGCGGGCTGCTGGGGCTGTTCAACGCCGTGCTGATCCAGTTCTTCGGGCTGCCGTCGATCGTGGCCACCCTGGCCACCCTGGCCATGTACCGCGGGCTGGCGCTGGCGTTGAGCAACGGCACCCAGGTGCTGGGGCCGCCCATCGACGACCCGTTCTCGACGATCCTCGGCGGGTCGGTGTGGGGCGTGCCGACGACCGGGATCGTCCTGATCGTCGTCTGCGCGGTCTTGACGGTGGTCCTGCGCTCCACCCCGTTCGGCTACCGGGTCCGCTCGATCGGATCCAACCCGGAGGCCGCCCAGTTCAGCGGCATCCCGGTCGCCCGGGTCCGCATGCAGGCGATGGTCCTCAGCGGTGCGCTCGGTGGCCTCGCCGGGGTGCTGACGATCGGCTACTTCGGCTCCTCCGACCCCAACCTCGGCACCGGCTACGAGCTCCTGGCCATCGCGGCGGCGGTGATCGGCGGCACCTCCCTGCGGGGTGGCAAGGCCAGCGTGGTCGGCGCCGCGCTCGGCTCGATCCTGCTCGGGGTCGTCGCCAGCGGCCTCGCCTACTTCAACGTGCCGATCAACTGGAACCAGTTCGCGACCGGCGCGGTCATCCTCGCCGCGGTCTCGCTGGACAGCGCGGTGCGGCGGCGCCGGCAGGGCGCCCGTGCCGGGAACGGAGTGCGGCTGTAGAGCGCCGCGTCCACCCCGTTCCCGTCCACCACCTTTCCCGGGCGGCCCTCGTGGGCCGCCACCCCGGGCGTCCGCCCGTCCCGTTCACCGGCACAACCCAGGAGGAACTCGTGCGTACCCGATCAACGATGACCGTGCGTACCGGCTCGAGAGCGCGCCTGTCGCGCGTCGCGCTGGCCACCGCGCTGGTCGCGACCGTCGCGGCCTGCGGCGGCACCAGCGATGGCGGCGACAGCGGTGGCGGCGGCGGTGGCGGCGGCAAGGACCCGTCGGACGTCAACATCGCCTTCATCGCCGCCGACGGCAGCCAGAACTTCGCCCAGGAGATGATGGACGGCGCCCGCGCGGCGGGAGAGGAGTTCGGCGTCGACGTCACGGTCCTCGCGCCGACGAAACTCGACGGGCCGGCGCAGGTGAAGCTCTTCCAGGACGCCATGCGGACGGCGACCGACGGCATCGCGATCGAGACGCTGACCCCGGACCTCCTGGTGCGCGCCGAGGCGCAGGCCGTCGGCCAGGGTCTGCCCGTGGTCGCCGTCGACACCGTTCCGCCGGCGGACGCCGCGATCACCACCTACGTCGGCAACGACAACCTCGCGGCCGGCTCCATGCTGGCGGCCGCGGCGATCGAGGCGCTCGGCACCGAGACGACCGGCACCGCTGTCATCGGCAACACGGTCCCCGGCGTCCCGGTGCTGGACTACCGCGCCGAGGGCATGAAGCAGGCCTTCGCCGACGGCGCTCCCGGCTTCGAGGTGCTCGGCCCGTTCGACACCAAGCCGGACCCGACCCAGAACGCCGGCGCGTGGAGCAACCTGGTCAACGCGCACAGCGACGCCCGGGTCTTCATGGGCACCGGTGACCCCGACAACGCCTCGCTGGCGCGGATCAACCGGGACACCAACGGCAAGTACCTCACGGCGGCCTTCGACCTCAACCAGGCCGGCCTGCAGGCGGTGCAGGACGGCGTGAACTTCGGGATCGCCGACCCGCAGCACTTCATGAAGGGCTACATCGCCACCCGGCTGCTCATCGAGAAGGCCCTCGACGGCACCGAACTGCCGGACGGGTGGTGGGTCAGCCCGTCGGAGATGGTCACCCAGGCCAACGTCGCGGAGATCCTGGCCCGCCAGGAGTCCATCGACACGAAGCTGGCCTGGTACCGCGACCGGATCGACGAGGCGTTCGCCAACCCGCCGGTCAAGCCGGTCGACCAGGCGAAGTAGCGCGATGTTGGAGGCGCAGGGCATCCGCAAGACCTACGGCGGCGTGGTCGCCCTGGCGGGCGTCGACTTCGCCGTCCGCCCGGGGACCGTGCAGGCACTCGTCGGCGAGAACGGGGCGGGCAAGTCCACCCTGGTCAAGGTGCTCGTCGGCGCGGTGACGCCGGACGCGGGTGCCCTGCGCCTGGACGGGGCCGAGCTCCGTCTCACCAACACCCTGGGTGCGATCGGCAAGGGCATCGCGGTGGTCTCCCAGGAACTGAGCCTGTTCCCGGACCTGGACGTGCTGTCCAACATGTTCCCGATGCGGGAGCCGCGGCGGGGCCCCTGGGTGCTCCGTCGCGCGATGGCCGAGCGCGCCCGGCCGGTGCTCGACGAGCTGGGACTCGACGTCGCCCTGGACGAGCCGGTCGAGGGCCTCTCCCTGGAGCAGCGCCAGCTGCTCGAGATCGGGCGGGCGCTGGTCGCCGACCCGCGGGTGCTCATCCTCGACGAGCCCACCTCCGCGCTGCACGCCAGCGAGACCGAACGACTGCACGGCGTGCTGCGGACGCTGCGCCAGCGCGATGTCGCGGTGGTCTACGTGTCCCACCACCTCGAGGACGTGCTGGCCCTGTGCGACGAGGTGACGGTGATGCGGGACGGCAGGGTCGTGGTGCCGGCCACCGCGGCGGGCTCGTTGTCGGTCGACCGGGTGGTGCACCACATGCTCGGGGAGAAGGCCGCGGCGATGGTCGAGGAGGGCGCGCACTCCGGCGCTCCGGTGACCCGGGGCTCGGGGCCGAGCCTGCGCCTGGAGAACGTGACGGTGCACGGCGAACTGGACGACGTCACGCTCGAGGTCCCTGCCGGCGTCATCGTCGGGGTCGCGGGCGTGGCCGGTTCCGGCTACCGCACCCTCCTGGCGGCGGCGGCGGGGGCCACCCGGCTGGACGCGGGCCGGATCGTCCTGCCCGACGGCGCGGAGCTGACCGGTGGGCAGCGCGGTGCGATCACCCAGGGCGTCGCCCTGGTCTCCGGCGACCGCAGGCGCTTCGGCGTCATGCTGGACAAGGCGGTGTGGGAGAACGTCGGCCAGGTCCGCTCGGTGGCGCTGCGCCGGGACGGCGCACTGGTCCGGGCCGGCCGGTTGCGCTCGCGCGCGGAGGAGCACGTCGGGCGCCTGGGCATCCGGACGCCGTCGGTCGACCAGGAGGTCGGCATGCTCTCCGGCGGCAACCAGCAGAAGGTGGTGTTCGCCAAGTGGCTGGAGGCCGAGCCCACGGTGCTGTTGCTCGACGACCCCACGCGGGGCATCGACATCGGCGCGAAGGCGGAGATCTACACGCTGCTGCGGGCGCTGTCCGAGCAGGGCACCGTCCAGGTGGTCGCCTCACCCGACGCCCGGGAGCTGGCCGCCATCTGCGACGAGGTGGTGGTGTTCTACGGCGGCCGCATCTGCGCGCAGCTGCGCGGTGAGCAGCTCGATGCCCACACCATCCTCGAGGTCATGAACACTGGTGTCGTGCCCGGTGGCGCGGCGCCCCCGCCCCGCCCCGTCCACGGCGGGGCGGTCCGCACCCACGAGCCTCCGGGAGGCGCGCAGTGATCCACGTCCAGAGCCGGTGCCCCGCCGGGCCGGTGTCCCGGTGAGCGGCCGCGAGCTGTTCAGCGAGGAGCACTCCGCCGAGGTCGTGGCAGCGAGCTTCGAGGGCACCCCCGACCCCCGGTTGAAGCAGGTCATGACGTCCCTCGTGCGGCACCTGCACGCCTTCGTCAAGGACGTCGAGCTCACCGAGGAGGAGTGGGGGACGGCGGTGGACTTCCTGACCCGCACCGGTCAGGCGTGCGACGAGGTCCGCCAGGAGTTCATCCTGCTCTCCGACGTCCTCGGGGTGTCGATGTTGGTCGAGACGATCAACCACCGCACCGGCGGACAGTCGACCGAGTCCACGGTCCTGGGCCCGTTCCACATGGTCGCCTCCCCGCAGCGGGAGCTGGGGGCGGACATCGCCCTGGACGGCAAGGGCGAGCCGTGTCTGGTCACCGGGCAGGTCACCGGCCCCGACGGTGAGCCGCTGGCCGGAGCGGTGGTCGACGTGTGGCAGGCCAACGAGGACGGCTTCTACGACGTCCAGCAGCCCGGCGTCCAGCCCGAGTACAACCTGCGCGGGCTGTTCACCGCCGACGACCAGGGCCGGTTCTGGTTCCGCTCGATCCTGCCCCGGTACTACCCGATCCCCGACGACGGACCGGTCGGCCGGTTGCTGGCGGCCACCGGCCGGCACCCCAACCGCCCGGCACACGTGCACTTCATCGTCACCGCGCCGGGGCACCGGACGGTCACCACCCACCTGTTCGTCGATGACAGCCCCTACCTCGACTCCGACGCCGTCTTCGGGGTCAAGGAGAGCCTGGTCCGGGCGTTCCCGGTCGTCGACGACCCCGCCCGGGCCGCGGAGGTGGGGTTGCCCAACCCGTTCCGGACCGTGCACTTCGACGTCGCCCTGCTCCGGGAGTAGGCGTCCGCCCCGACGGCCTCGTCCCGACGACGGAGACCCGGGCGCGGGTCCGGACCGGCCGCCCGGTGCCGCCGGCGGATCGCGCTGTCCGACAGGGTCTTCCGGCCCGATCCGTCGGGTACGGTGACCTGCCTCTCACCTGCCGGGCAGCCAGCCCGTCCGCGCCGAGGCGTGACCAACGGAGGTCCCGTGTCCGCAACGACCGTCGTGTCGTCGGTGTCCACCGAGGGGGTCGACGTCGCGGACCGGCTCGCCTTCTGGGAGCAGTACAACGCCGAGGCGCTGGTCGGCCTGACCTGCCGCACCTACGCCGACGAGGGCCTGGTGGCCAGCCAGCTGAACCTCGACCTCGGCGGCTTCCGGGTGGCCGAGATCGCCGGCAATCCGCACATCGTCGAGCGCGGGCCCGCGCTCGTGCGGGCGTGCCCCAAGGAGGCCGCGTTCGTCTCCCTGGTCCTGGAGGGCGCGGCGTTCTTCTATCACCAGGGCGGATGCGTGTCCCTGCGCGCCGGCGACGTCGTGGCGTACCGGACCGACGACCCCTACCTGTTCGGTTTCAGCACCAGCATGCGCAAGGTGCTGATCGACGTCCCGCAGGCCATCTTCGACGACCGCTGCAGCTCCGACGCCCTCGGTCGCCCGCTGTTCGTGGCCGGCGACGGGCCGGGAGCCGCCAGCCTCACGGCGCGGGCACTGCGCCAGGTCCTGCTCGAGCTGGTCGCGGACCCGGTCGTCGCCGCCGAGCCGGCCCGCGAGCAGCTGCTGGACCTGGTGCAGATCCTGATCACCGGGCGGGGGACGGCGGTGGGCGTGTCCCGCCTGCTGGCCGCCAAGGCCCACATCGCCGAGCGGCTGCAGGACCCGGGGCTGTGCACCGACTCGGTGGCCCGCGCTGTGGGCGTCACCCCACGGCACCTCAACCGGGCCTTCGCCACCGAGGGGACGACGGTGGCCCAGTACGTGCAGGGCCGGCGCCTGGACAGCGCCCGGGTCGACCTCACCGCCGCCTCCCTGGCCCACCACCGGATCGCCGACATCGCCTGCCGCTGGGGCTTCTCCTCGCAGGCGCACTTCACCCGGCAGTTCCGCGCGAGGTTCGGGTGCACGCCCTCCGACGTCCGGGCGGTCGCGGCGCCGTCCTGATCCCGGACCCGGGGTTACCGACGGGTAACCCCGGGCCACGCGCCGCCGCTGCCGAGATGGGACACTGCCAGCGATCACGGGACGACGGCGACCGCAGCGTTGCCGACGCAGAGGGGATGGCAGCGTGGCCAGGGAACTGAGCGAGGTCGGGGTCGTCGGACTGGGCACCATGGGTGCCGGCATCTGCGAGGTGTTGTCCCGGGCAGGCCTGTCGGTGACCGCCGTCGACGTCAACGAGGCCGCGGTGCAGCGCGGCCTCGAGCACGTCGAGCAGTCGACCGGGAAGGCGGTGGCCCGCGGCAAGCTGGACCCGGCCGAGCGCGACGCCATCCTCGAGCGGATCCGCTTCACCACCAGCATGGAGGACCTGGCTCAGGCCGAGCTGGTCGTGGAGGCCATCCCGGAGCGGATGGAGCTCAAGGCCGAGGTCTTCGCGGCGCTGGACAAGATCTGCCCGCCGGACACCATCCTGGCCACCAACACCTCGAGCCTGTCGGTCACCGAGCTGTCGGTCACCACCGGCCGCCCCGGCAAGGTCATCGGGATGCACTTCTTCAACCCCGCGCCGGTGATGAAGCTGGTCGAGGTGGTGCGCACCGTCGTCACCGAGCCCTCGGTGGTCGACGACGTCGAGGCGCTCGCCGCCCGGTTGGGCAAGGTCGACGTGACCATCGGCGACAAGGCCGGTTTCATCGCCAACGCGCTGCTGTTCGGCTACCTCAACCACGCGGTCTCCATGTACGAGAACCGCTACGCCAGCCGCGAGGACATCGACGCGGCCATGCGGCTGGGCTGTGGCCTGCCGATGGGTCCGCTGGCGCTGATGGACCTCATCGGCATCGACACCGCCTACGAGATCCTCGTGACGATGTACCAGCAGTCGCGCAACCGGCTGCACGCGCCCAGCCCGGTGATCAAGCAGATGATGACCGCCGGGCTGCTGGGCCGGAAGACCGGTCGCGGCTTCTACACCTACGCCGGCCGTGACTCCGCCGAGGTGGTGGCCGATGCCGCGACCCCGACGGCCGGTGGCGCCGCCGAGGGCGCGCGCCCGGTGCGGACCGTGGGCGTCGTCGGTTCGGGCACCATGGCCACCGGCATCATCGAGGTGGTGGCCAAGGGCGGGTACCGGGTCACCTTCGTCGCCCGCACGGTCGACAAGGTCGAGGCGGTGCAGACGGCGCTGGCCAAGTCGCTGGACAAGCAGGTGGCCCGCGGGCGGCTGGACCAGGCCGAGCGGGACGCCGTGCTCGGCCGGGTCACCGGCACCACCCAGCTGGACGACCTCGCCGACGTCGACCTGGCCGTCGAGGCCGTCGTGGAGCACCTCGGCGTGAAGCAGGCGCTGTTCGCCGCGCTCGGCGAGATCGCCAAGCCCGGCGCGGTGCTGGCGACCACCACCTCCAGCCTGCCGGTCATCGAGTGCGCCAAGGCCAGCGAGCGCCCCGGCGACGTCGTCGGCCTGCACTTCTTCAACCCCGCGCCGGTGATGAAGCTGGTCGAGGTGGTCTCCACCATCGCCACCGAGCCCGACGTCGCCGCCACGGCGCATGCGGTCTGCGCGCAGCTGGGCAAGCACGCCGTCTCCTGCACCGACCGGGCCGGTTTCATCGTCAACGCGCTGCTGTTCCCCTACCTCAACGACGCGGTCAAGATGCTCGAGGCGCACTACGCCAGCGCCGACGACATCGACGCGGCGATGAAGGTCGGCTGCGGCTACCCGATGGGCCCCTTCGAACTGCTGGACGTCGTCGGGCTCGACGTGTCGCTGGCCATCGAGCGGGAGCTGTACACCGAGTTCCGCGAGCCGGGGTTCGCCCCCGCACCACTGCTGGAGCACCTGGTGACCGCCGGCTACCTGGGGCGCAAGGCCGGACGCGGGTTCCGCGACCACACCTCGCGCTGAGCCCCGTGCCCCGTCGAGGCAGCCCGCGCCGCGGGCCCGGCCGCGCCCGTGCGGCGCAGCC
>JAOPUQ010000251.1 GCA_025963425.1 Modestobacter sp.
CGCGCCCACCCGCCACGTCCGGCCGTACATCACGCGGCACCACATGGCCGGGAAGATGACGCCGTAGGCGACGGCCGGTATCGGACAGGCCAGCGCGAAGGCGGTCGCCGCCAGGATGTCGACGACGACCAGCGCCGGCGACGCCGCCCGTGAACGGTAGCGGTGGGTCCAGGAGACGGCCAGGACCAGGCAGGAGACGGCGAGCAGGACCAGATTCGCTGTCCCGGCACCGACGAGCGCCCCTGGGGCCGTGAGCAGCAGCGAGACCAGTGCGATCACGAAGAACAGCCACCGGGTGTGCTCCACCGGCTCGGTGGGACGCTCGAGGGGCCGTCGCGCTCGACGCCACGGCGACGAAGCGGCGGTGCTGTTCATCTCGATCCTCGGGTGTCGACAGTCAGGGCATGGACATCGCTGTCCATGCCCTGCCATCGACCGGAACCGTGGGGTCCTGGAGTCCGCCTGGACCGACTCCCCCCGGGGGAGTGGGGACGCCTGTCCGGCGAGCGGCGTCTGCCGCGAAGACATGGTGAGTGACTCTGCCCCAGCCGGCTCGGATCGGAGGCGCTGGCCTGCGTCCCCGAGAAGCGACGAACCGGCCGCGTGACCTCCGCCCCTGGCCGCGCTCTTCCCGCCGGTGACACCGTTCGGGGATCCGGCGGGTCCCAGGGGGTTGCGATGGCTGCGATCGTGGTGTGCGGAGGCAGCGTCATCGGGCTGTCGGCGGCGATGATGCTGGCCCAGGACGGGCACGAGGTCACCGTGCTGGAGGCTGATCCCGGCGCGGCCCCCGCGACGCCGGCCGATGCATGGACCGACTGGGACCGCCGGGGCGTGGCGCAGTTCCACCAGGCGCACTCGGTCTTCACGCGCTTCCGGGACATCTACGACCGGGAGCTGCCCGGGATGACCGACCGGCTGGGGGCCGCCGGCTGCGGATGGGTGGGCCTCCTGGCCCCCCTGCCCCCAAGCGTCGCTGACCGCTCCCCGCGGCCGGGCGACGACCGCCTGGGGTACATCAGCGCCCGGCGGCCGGTGCTGGAGTCAGTGGTGGCGGCGGCCACCGAGGACCAGCCCGGCGTTTCCGTGCGCCGCGGGACCCGGGTGGCCGGGCTGCTCCCCGGACCGTCGGCGATCCCCGGTGTCCCCCACGCCGAGGGGGTGCGCACCGCCACGGGGGAGGAGCTGCGTGCCGATCTCGTCGTCGACGCGATGGGCCGGCGCAGCCCCGCGGCGCACTGGCTGGCCGAACTGGGCAGCCGCGAGGCGTACGTCGAGTCTGCGGACAGCGGCTTCGTCTACTACACGCGCTACTTCGCCGGTCCCGCGAAGCCGCAACGGATCACCGGTGTGCTGACGCCGATGGGCAGCTTCTCGCTGGTCACGCTCGAGGGCGACAACGACACCTGGTCGGTGACGCTCTTCGGGCCCACCGGGGACACCCCGCTCAAGGCCGTGCGGGATGCGGCTTGCTTCACCCGGGTGCTGCAGGCCTGCCCGCTGCACCGGCAGTGGCTGGACGGCCGGCCGCTCACCGAGGTGCTGCCGATGGCCGGGATTCTCGACCGCTACCGGCGGTTCCTGGTCGACGGAGAGCCCGTGGTCACCGGCTTCGCCGCGCTCGGTGACGCCTGGGCCTGCACCAACCCCTCGGCAGGGCGGGGCCTCAGCGTCGGTCTGGTGCACGCGCAGCTGCTGCGGCACGTCGTCGCCGGGCACCTGGACGACCCGGCCGGCTTCGCGCGGGTCTGGGACCAGCGCACCGACGAGATCGCCACGCCGTTCTACCGCAACCAGATCGCCGACGACCGGGCCCGGCTCGCCGAGATGGAGGCGCTGCGGGAGGGCCGCCGGCCGATCGGGACCGACTCACCGATCGCCGGGCTCATGCGCGCCGCCATGCACGACGCCGATGCCTTCCGGGGCATGCTCGAGACGGTGCTGTGCATGGCGCAGCCGCAGGATGTCCTGGCCCGCCCGGGCATGGCCGCGGCGGTCGAGCGGTGGGGCTCCGCGGACCTGGTCCCGGCCCCGGGGCCGGACCGGGAACAGCTGCTGCGCCTGCTCGCCGCTGCCTGAGCCGCGGGCACCGTCCGCCACGGCGTGAGCAGCCGGCCCTCAGCTTCGGAGGGTCTCGCCGGGTGCGTGGTGGTAGGTCTGCTGGTACTCGGTGGCGAAGCGGCTGGGGTCGGCGAACCCCCACCGGGCCGCGATGGCGGCCACGGTGTCGCGGCCGGCGGGGTCGGCGGGGTCGGCGGCCTGGAGTTGCCGGTGCGCACGTTCCATCCGGACCCGCCGGGCGTACGCGGTCGGGGTCGTGTCCTGGTGGCGCAGGAACGCCGCCTGCAGCCCCCGCGCTCCGATCCCCGAGGCGGCAGCGATCTCGCTGAGGGTCATCTCGCGGTCGGCGTTGGCCTCGATGAAGGTGATGGCGCGGCGGACCACGGCCGGGGTGGCGTAGCCGGGTGGGACCCGAGGATGGGCGGCCAGCCTGGTACTGGGGAAGGTGTCGAGGGCCGCTGCGGCCAACTGCTCGGTCAACTGGCCCGCGATCAACGGGTTGGCCGTGACATCTGGATGGCGCAGCACCGCTCCGATCAGATGCCGGACCAGGTGGTCCCAGTGCCTGCCGAGGCCCGGGGACATCGGCCGGAGCCCGGTGAACCGGAGCGCGACGGTCTCGATGCCCGTCATCTCGACGGCGACCCGCTCGACGTCGGCGGCTTGCAGGCAGACGCACTCGGCATCGATGTCGGCCCACAGAGCGCTGACCACCTGGTGCGGGGGGAACAGAACGGGCGTACCGGGGCGGACGACCTCCTCGTCGCGTCCCACGCTCACCCTCATGACGCCGTGGGACGGCTGGAGGACGAGCAGGACGTCCGAGGGGGCGACGTTGTTGTCCGCGCTCATCGAGTAGTGGAGCCGCGAGACGCTGCCGTGGCCGAGTTGCGCGAGCGCGCCCCGGAATCTGAAGTCCCTGCGGCTGTTCGACTCCTCCGGCTGGTAGTCGGCGTAGACCGCCTGCAGCCATTCGTGCGCCACGTCCGGATCGGTCGTGGCGAACTCGCCGGTGGTGGGCCTCGTCGGGGCAGTAGACGACATGATCGTCCCCGGGTTCGCTTGTTCGAGGCGCTGTCGGCTCCAGCGCGCGGCGGATGCGACCGCCTCCCCCAACGATAGAACCGATCCCACGGGGCGGGTAGGTCGGCGAGGAAGCCGCCGGGACGACTCCGGCACGAGCGCCGACGGCAGCGGCGTCGCCCCCCGGGCCGCACCCTGCCGGCTCGTGGGTTCCCGGCACAGAGACGTCCGGAACACGATCCTGCGTGAGGTCTTGACGGCAGAGGTCTCCCCCAGCATTCTTTCGGAAACCTTCCTAAGAAATGGAGCGTTCATGACCACGACGCGTCGCACCTTCCTCAAGCGGGCGAGCTTCGCAGCCCTGGCCGCCGGGATCGGCGGACCGCTGCTGTCCGCCTGTGGTGGGTCCGGTTCCACCGGGGCGGGAGCGACGTCCGGCGCGGCCCTGAGCGCGCCCTCTGCCGGAGCCGGCCAGCTGAACATGCGGATCTGGGGCGCCTTCCCGGACT
>JAOPUQ010000252.1 GCA_025963425.1 Modestobacter sp.
GGGCCACTCCGTCACTCGGGGGCGAGCTCGCGGGCGAGCTGCTCGAGGAACAGGCCGATGTCGGTCACGATGCCCATCGCCTGGGCGCTGCCCCGGTCGGCCAGCTTGGTCACCGTCGCCGGGTTGATGTCCACGCAGACCAGCGGGATGGACGCCGGGAGGATGTTCCCGGTGGCGATGGAGTGCAACATCGTGGCCACCATGATCGCGAAGCCGACGCCGGGGAGCTCGGCCCGCATCGCCCGCTGACCCTCGATCACGTCGGTGAACACGTCGGGCAGCGGCCCGTCGTCGCGGACCGAGCCGACCAGCACGAACGGCTTGTCCGCCTGCACCATCGCGTGCATCACCCCGCCGGTGAGCACGCCGGACTCCACCGCCGCGGCGATCGAGCCGGCCCGCCGGATGGTGTTGATCGCCCGGATGTGGTGCTCGTGCCCGTGCGGCACGCCCGAGCCCTTGGCCAGGTCGACGCCCAGCGAGGTGCCGAACAGTGCGGACTCGATGTCGTGGGTGGCCAGCGCGTTGCCCGCGAACAGGACGTCGACGTACCCGGCGCGCACCAGCCGGACCATCGCCGGCGCGGCGCCGGTGTGCACCACCGCCGGCCCGCCCACCCACAGCACCCGGCCGCCGGCGGCCTTGACCTCGCGCATCCGCTCGGCGATCCGGCGCACCAGCAGTGCCTGCGGTTTCTCGCTGGAGACCGACGAGGACATGAAGCCGAAGTCGTCCTCGCCCCCGCGCGGGGCCTGCGGCGGGAGCTCGACCCGCACGCCGTGCGCGCCGCAGACCACCGCCTCCCCGGCCCGCACGTCGCTGACCGGCACGGTGCGCACGACCGTGCCGCCGTCGGCCTCGGTGACCACCAGCCCGCAGTCCCTCTCCGGCCGCTCCACGCGGAGCCAGTCGCGATCGAGCCGAACCAGGGTCTCCAGGTTCGTGGTGGAGTAGAAGTCGTCGGGGAAGACGCCGTCGGCCGGCGCGGGCCGGGTGGTCGCCGTCCCGGGGTCGGTGACGTTCGCGCCGTGCACCTGGACCCGCATGAGGATGCGCTCGAGGAGCTCGGCCTCGTCGGCGCTGACCTCGACCAGCGCCCGCGACTCGTCCTCGTGCTGGCGGCCCAGGTCCAGCGACTCGATCCGGTAATCGCCGCCGTACTCGAGCACGTCGTCGAGCACGCGGGCCAGGATGCCGGCGTCCATCAGGTGGCCGGTGATGGTCACCGTCGTGCGATGGGAGAGGGCGCGCGGCGGGGTGCTCACCCCGGCGACGCTAGAGCAGCCGGCGAGGCGGCCACCACCATCGGATGACCGTCAGACGACGGCGCCGTCGTCCCCGTCGTCCATCGATCGCTCGCGCATCCGGGACACCAGCACGAAGACCCCGCCGATCACCGCGGCGACGCCCAGCACCAGGCCGACGTCGGCGGACAGCCCGATCGTGCGGGGCCGGAACACCAGCAGCACGCCGACCACCAGCAGCAGCAGCGCGTACAGGGTGGCGGGGGAGAGGACCGGCAGCGGGGGCGGCGGCGGGGGCTCGTAGTGGTCGGTGGCGTCGAGCGCGTCGAGCGCGTCGAGCACCGACGGCTCGGCCGGGCGCGGGGGCGGGTCGTCCCGCGGCTCGTCGTGCACGACCGGGGCCGGTCCGTGCTCGGCCTCGAAGGCGGCCACGATCCGGGCGAACTCCACGTCGTCGTCGGTCAGCGGGGGCGGGGCCGGTGCGGGCGCCGGCGGCGCAGCGGGCAGCAGGTCGCCGTGCTGGGCGAGCAGCTCCCGGGCCTCCCCGGTGCGGGTCCGGTCGACGAACAGCCGGTCCGAGGGCGGGCTGGGCAGGAAGACCGTGCGCGTGTACGGCGCCACGTCGGTGGCCGGCTCGAGGTAGGCGGCGATGCCGGCGGTGCCCAGCAGGTCCAGCAGGTGCTCACCGACCCGGGGGTCGACGTCCGTCAGCGGGGACCACAGGGCGGCGTCCAGGCCGTTGTCCCGGCGGCCCCGGCCGCGGCGGGGGAGCGTCACGGGGCGGCCGTCGCGGCGGCCGCTGGCACGCGTTCCCGGATCCAGTCCACCGAGCCGGTGAAGATGGTCGGGGCGTCGTTGTCCAGCGTCGCGACGTGGTAGCTGTCGTGCAGCAGCACCTCGGTGACGTCGCTGCTGCCCACGCCGGCCAGCAGCACGCGCACCGACGCCGGCTCGACCACGTGGTCCTCGGTGCTGCGGAACACCAGCAGCGGCGCCTGGACCCGGCCCAGGTCGGCGCGCACCGCGGTCCACAGCCGGCGCAGGGCCACGGCCGCCCGGGTCGGCAGCCGTGGGTAGGCCAGCTCGGTGCTGCCCGGCTTCTTGATGTCGCTGCCGATCGGCGCCCAGGCGGGGGTGAGCCTGGCCAGCACCGGGAGCAGCGCGGCGTCGCGGCGTTCGGTGAGCAGCGAGGGGTTGACCAGCAGCAGGGCCGCGACGTCGTCCGGGCGACGCTCGGCCAGCCGGATCGCCAGCGTGCCCCCCATGGACAGCCCGGCCACCACCACGGCGGAGCAGCGGGCGGTCAGGTCGTCCAGTGCCGCGGACAGGGCGTCGTACCAGTCGTCCTCGGTGCTGGCGTTGGCGTCCTGCCAGCGGGTGCCGTGCCCGGGCAGCAGCGGGCAGCGCACTGTGAAGCCGGCGGCGGCCAGGTGCTCACCCCAGGGCCGCATGCTCTGCGGGGTGCCGGTGAAGCCGTGGCACAGCAGCACCCCGACCAGGCCCTCGCCCAGGGAGAAGGGCTCAGCTCCGGGCATCACCGGCGTGGCCTGCGTCATCGGTCCTCCGTGGGCGGCGGGGTGCGTCGACTGGGGACGCCAGGGCGGGTCAGGACGGTGCGGTCGTGGTGCTGGTGGGGCGAGCGATTGTCGCGCGGCCCGGGGCTCCATAGTCTGACAGTCGCTGAGGGAGGCGCGTTGTTCTACTGGTTCCTCAAGTTCGTGGCCGTGGGGCCGATCGTGAAGCTCGTGTTCCGGCCCCGGGCCGAGGGCACCGAGGGCGTTCCGGCGACCGGTGCGGCGATCATCGCGAGCAACCACCTGTCTGCCGCG
>JAOPUQ010000278.1 GCA_025963425.1 Modestobacter sp.
TCGGCCGGCAGGACCTCGCCGACGGCGACGTCATCCGGATCGGGCACTCGGTGCTGGTCTACCGACAGGACGGCGCGTGACGGTGCCCGCGCCGTCGCCCCTGGGCACGGGGGCGTGATGGCCGAGATCGTGCTGCAGACGTTCCGCTTCGGCTTCCTGCTGCTGCTCTGGCTGTTCATCTTCGCCGCCTTCCGGGTGGTCCGCGCCGACCTGTTCGGTGGCCGGGCCGGCCGGGTGGCGTCGGTCCCGCCGCGCGCCGCGGCGGCCCGCAAGAAGGGCGCGCGTGGCCCCCGCCACCTCGTCGTCACCGCCGGACCGCTGTCCGGTACCCGCATCACCCTCGGAGAGCAGGCAATCCTGATCGGCCGCGCGGACGACTCCACCCTCGTCCTCACCGACGACTTCGCCAGCTCGAGGCACGCGCGGCTGACCAACCGCGGTGGCCAGTGGTACGTGGAGGACCTCGGGTCCACCAACGGCACCTACCTCGACCAGCAGCGCGTGCAGGGCCCGCTGCTGGTCGCCTCCGGACAGCCGATCCGGATCGGGCAGACCGTGCTGGAGCTCCGGTCGTGACCGAGCGTGCGAGGTCACCGATGAGCACAGCACCCTCGGTCAGAGGATCGACGAGCGCCAGCGAGGAGAACCGATGACCCTCGTCCTGCGCTACGCCGCGCGTTCCGACCGCGGCCTCATCCGCGGCACCAACCAGGACTCGGTCTACGCCGGGCCCCGGCTGCTCGCCGTCGCCGACGGTATGGGCGGCCACGCCGCCGGTGACGTGGCCAGCAAGGTGGTCATCGCCGCCCTGGAGCACCTGGACGACGACGCGCCCTCCGGTGACCTGCTGCAGGCGCTGCGCCAGGCGGTCTTCGACGGCAGCGAGCACCTGCGCGAGGTCATCCGCGAGTCACCGCAGCTGGAGGGCATGGGAACGACGCTCACCGCCGTCCTGTTCGCCGGTGGCCGCCTCGGCCTGTGCCACGTCGGTGACTCGCGTGCCTACCTGATGCGTGACGGCGTCCTCACCCAGGTGACCCACGACGACACGTTCGTGCAGTCGCTCATCGACGACGGCCGGATCACCGAGGAGGAGGCCAACAGCCACCCGCAGCGCTCGCTGCTGCTGCGGGCCCTCAACGGCCAGGACGTCGAGCCGGACCTGTCCATGCGCGACGCCCGCGCCGGCGACCGCTACCTGCTGTGCTCCGACGGTCTGTCCGGCGTGGTCAGCCACGAGACGATGGCCTCGGCGATGGCCGACCCCGACCCGCAGGCCACCGCGGACCGGCTGATCGAGCTGGCGCTGCGCAGCGGCGGCCCGGACAACATCACCTGCATCGTCGCCGACGTGGTCGAGGACGACGGCCGCACCGCCTCGCTCATCGACCCGGTCGTCGACGGCGCCGCCGGGGACAACCGGGGCCAGCGCGAGGTCGACCCGCGTTCGGCCGCCGGCCGGGCCGCGCTCGCCGACCCGCCGCCACCCCCGCCGTCGTCGGCGATGTCCAGCAGCGCCCCCGACCCCCGGCGCCGCCGGCCGCTGCGCACGGCGCTGATCGCCCTGGGCACGCTCGTCGTGCTGGGCGCGGTCGCCATCGGCGGGTACGTGTTCGTGATGGGCCACTGGTTCGTCGGGGTCCAGGAGAACGCCGACGGTGAGCCGGTCGCGGTGTTCCAGGGCCTGCACGCCTCGATCGTCGGGCTGGACCTCTACCGGGTCGACTCGGCCACCACCCTGGTGGCCACCGACCTCACCCCGGCCGCCCGCAACCGGGTGACCGCCGGCATCACCGCCGACGACCGGGACGACGCCGACCGGATCCTGGACGCGCTGCGGGGCCAGCAGCTGCCGGTCTGCCGCGCGACGCCGCGGACCACGTCCACCACGACCACCCCCACCGAGAGCACCCCGTCGGCGGGCTCCGAGGACCCGGCGCTCACCTCGCCGTCCGCGCCGACCGAGTCGTCGTCCACCGCGCCGACCGGGTCGACCACCACCTCACCCACCCGGGCGGGCGGGTCGGAGGTGGAGTGCCGGGAGGCGGACTGATGAGCGAGCGCGCGAGCTCACCGGCGGGCGCGGCACCGTGACCGGCCCCAGCACCGACCCGCGCACCCCGCCGGCCGGCACCACGCCGCCCAAGCGCCGCGGCACCGAGCTGGCCCTGCTCGGCTTCGCCGTCGTGATCACCCTGGCCGCGCAGTGCATCGTCGACCTCACCGTGACCGGGTCGCTGAGCCCGGAGCTGGCCACCTTCGGCACCTGGTTCACCGCGCTGTGGGCGGTCGCGCACCTCGTCGTCCGCCGCTTCGCGCCCTACGCCGACCCGCTGCTGCTGCCCTGCGTGGCGGTGCTGGTCGGGCTGGGCCTGGTGATGATCCACCGGCTGGACCTCGCCGGGTCCCAGGTGGGCGGCAGCACGACCGGCGAGGACGCCCCGGTCCAGCTGCTGTGGGCCACCGTCGGGCTGGTGCTGTTCGTCGCGGTGCTGCTCGTGGTCCGCGACCACCGGGTGCTGTCCCGCTTCGCCTACACCCTGGCCCTGCTCGGCCTGGTGCTGCTGGCCATCCCCGCCGTGCTGCCCGCCTCGATCTCCGAGGTGTACGGCGCCAAGCTGTGGATCCGGGTCGCCGGCTTCTCCATCCAGCCCGGTGAGTTCGCCAAGATCTGCCTGATCATCTTCTTCGCCGCCTACCTGGTCGACAAGCGCGACGTGCTGGCGCTGGCCAGCCGGCGGGTGCTCCGCCTGGAGCTGCCCCGCGGCCGCGACCTGGGCCCGGTGGTGCTGGCCTGGATCGCCTCGATCCTGGTGCTGGTCTTCGAGCGCGACCTGGGCAGCTCGCTGCTGCTGTTCGGCATCTTCGTGGTGATGCTCTACGTCGCCACCGAGCGCGCCAGCTGGCTGGTCATCGGCCTGATCCTCTTCGCCGGCGGGGCGTTCGTCGCCTACCAGGTCTTCGGGCACGTCCGGGTGCGGGTCGACACCTGGCTGGACCCGTTCGCCTACCAGGACACCGGCGGCTACCAGATCGTCCAGTCCCTGTTCGGCCTGGGCACCGGCGGGCTGTTCGGCGCGGGCCTGGGCGGCGGGCGCCCGGACCAGACCCCGGTGGCCAAGAGCGACTTCATCGCCTCCGCCATCGGCGAGGAGCTGGGTCTGTTCGGACTGGTGGCGGTGATCGTGGTCTACCTGGTCCTGGTCGAGCGCGGCCTGCGCACCTCCCTCGTCGTCCGGGACGGCTTCGGCAAACTGCTGGCCGCCGGCCTGGCCTTCGCCGTCGCCTGGCAGGTGTTCGTCGTCCTCGGCGGCGTCACCGGCCTGCTCCCGCTGACCGGGCTGACCACGCCCTTCCTCGCCTACGGTGGTTCCTCGCTGGTGGCCAACTTCGGACTGGTGGCGCTGCTCGTGCGGATCAGCGACGCCGCCCGCCGCCCGGTGGCCCCCGCCCCGGCGCCGCAGCCGAAGCTCGTGGACGCACCGACGGAGGTGGTCCAGCGATGAACGCACCGCTGCGCCGGGTGGCGATCAGCGTGATCGCGCTGTTCACGCTGCTGATCCTCAACGTCAACTACATCCAGGTCGTCCGCTCCAGCGAGCTGCGCAAGAACCCGAGCAACACCCGGGTCCTCTACGAGGAGTACGACCACGAGCGCGGGTCGATCGTCATCGACGGCAACCCGATCGCCCTGTCCGAGCGCACCGACGACAAGCTGACCTACCTGCGTCGCTACCCGGCGGGGCCGGTGTACGCCCCGGTCACCGGCGCGTACTCCCTCACCTACGGCAACTCCGGCCTCGAGCGGGTGGAGAACGACGTGCTGGCCGGCTCCGACTCGCGGCTCGTCGTGCGGCGGCTGGGCGACATCTTCACCGGGCGCGACCCGGCCGGCGGCAACGTCTCCCTCACCCTGGACCCAGCGGTGCAGGAGGCGGCGATGAGCGCCCTGAACGGCGTCACCGGCGCCGTCGTCGCACTCGACCCGAAGACCGGCGCGATCCTGGCCCTGGCCAGCACACCCACCTACGACCCGAACCAGCTGGCCTCGCACGACCCGGCAGCGATCCGCGCCTACCAGCAGTCGATCACCCCCGCCGAGGGGTCCGGGGACGCCGACCCGCGGAGCAACCAGGCCATCGGCGAGCGCTACTCCCCCGGCTCGGTGTTCAAGCTGGTCATCGCCGCCGCGGCCCTGGAGAGCGGCGACTACACCCCCGCCACGGCCATCCCGGCGCCGAACGTGCTGACCCTGCCGGGCACCAGCACCCCGCTGAACAACTACAACAGCGAGAGCTGCAACGGCGGCGCCGACCAGCCGCTGATCGACGCGCTGACCATCTCCTGCAACACCGCCTTCGCCCAGCTGGGCATCGACCTGGGCGAGGACGAGGTGCGGAGCATGGCCGAGGCCTTCGGCATCGACGACGGCGACGGGTTCGACATGCCGCTGCACGTCGTCCCCAGCTCGATCGGCGACATCGCCGACGCCGCCGCGCTGGGCCAGAGCTCGATCGGGCAGAAGGACGTGCAGCTCACCGCCATGCAGGCGGCGATGATCTCCGCGGCCATCGCCAACGGCGGCACGCTGATGAAGCCGTACCTGGTCGACTCCATCCAGGCGCCTGACCTCACGGTCATCGACCAGACCGACACCGAGGAGCTGGGCCAGCCCGTCTCCGCCGACGTCGCCGGCGAGCTCACCCAGATGATGACCAGCGTCGTGGAGAACCCGAACGGCACCGGCCGGAAGGCGCGCATCGACGGCGTGCAGGTCGCCGGCAAGACCGGGACGGCGGAGGTCGGCACCAGCGGGGACGACAAGCCGCCGCACACCTGGTTCACCGGCTTCGCCCCCGCCGACGACCCGCAGATCGCCGTCGCGGTCTTCATCAAGAACGGCGGTCGCAGCGGCACCGAGGGCACCGGCGGCGACATCTCCGCCCCCATCGCCAAGCAGGTCATGCAGGCCTACCTCGACGCCCGGGGCAACGACTGATGGCGGTGCACGTCGGCAGCGTGCTGGCCGGCCGCTACGAGATCACCGCACCCATCGCCAGCGGTGGCATGGGGGAGGTGTGGCAGGCCCGCGACCGCACGCTGGGCCGGATCGTCGCGGCGAAGGTGCTGCGCAGCGAGTACACCAGCGACCCGAGCTTCCTGATCCGCTTCCGCAACGAGGCCCGGCACACCGCGGCGCTGTCCCACCCGAACATCGCCTCGGTCTACGACTACGGCGAGAGCACCCAGGACGGCCAGCGGGTCGCCTACCTGGTGATGGAGTACGTCGAGGGCAAACCGCTGGTCACCGTGCTCGCCGAGCAGGGCCGGCTGTCGCCGGAGCTCACCCTCGATGTCGTCGGCCAGGCCGGCGACGGGCTGTCGGCCGCGCACGCCGCCGGGATGGTGCACCGGGACATCAAGCCCGGCAACCTCATCGTCCGACCCGACGGCGTGGTCAAGCTGACCGACTTCGGCATCGCCCGCGCCCGGGACGCCGCCCCGCTCACCCGCACCGGCATGGTCGTGGGCACCGCCCAGTACCTCTCCCCCGAGCAGGCCCAGGGCTTCCCGGTCACGGCCGCCTCCGACGTGTACTCCCTCGGCGTGCTGGCCTACGAGTGCCTGGCCGGCAGTCGGCCCTTCGACGGCGAGTCCCAGGTGGCCATCGCCCTGGCCCAGATCAACCGGCCCCCGCCGCCGCTGCCCCCCGACGTTCCGCCCGCGGTGCGCGCCCTGGTCGAGCGAGCCCTGGCCAAGGACCCCGCCGAGCGCTTCGCCGACGGTGCCGCGGTGGCCGCCGCCGTCCGCGTCGTCGCCCGTGGAGGCAGCCTGCCGCCGCGGACCGCCCCCACGCAGATGGTGCCCGGGGCGGGTGACTCCACCACGGTGCTCCCGGCCCTGGGGGGCCCCACCGGCGCGCGGCATGGTCCGCAGACCGCCCCGCGCACCATGCCGCCGCTGGCCGGGCCGCCGGTCGGCGGGAGGGGCGACGACGTCTACGACGACCTCGGCCTGGAGGACGAGGAGCCCCCGAACCGCCGGCGCCGGCTGCTGTGGCTGGTGGCCGGGCTGGCCCTGCTGCTGCTCGTGGGTGGTGGCGTCGCCGTGCTGCTGTCCGGCAAGGGCGGCAACCCCGGCGGCGGTGCCTCCACGACGGCCACCTCCTCGGCGGCTCCCACGACCTCCGCCGCGAGCACCAGCGCCGTCGACGGTGAGGTCTACGTCGACACCAGCGCCTACGTCGGCGAACCCGCCGACGACGTGGCGGCCACGTTGCAGGACCAGGGCCTGGTCGTGGACCGGGAGACCGCCACCCAGGCCCAGATGGCGGCCACCGGCCGGCAGCTCGGCGAGGAGACCGTCGCCGACACCGACCCGGCCGAGACCACCCTGGCCAAGGGCGGGACCGTCGTCCTCTACGTCGCGGAGAACGGCTGGGCACCCGACGACGGCACCGACGACAGCACCGGGGGCGGAGGGGCGGCCACCACCACACGGGCGCCGGCCACGACCACCCGGCCGACCACACCGCCGACGACGACCGCGCCCCCGACGACCACGCCGCCGACGACCACCGAGCCACCACCGACGACCACCGAGCCGCCACCGACGACGACCGAGCCGCCACCGACGTGAACGGAGAACACAGGCGCCCCCCAGTGACCCATCCGTCACAGCCCCTTCGCGTCGTCCCGGTGACGGTCCGACCGGCGGTTACGCTGCCCGCCGGGTCGCTGCACGCGCCCCCGCCGGCCCACCGCACCGCCCGAGAGGACCTCCGATGACCACCCCCCAGGTGCTCGGTGAGCGCTATGAGATCGGCGGGGTGCTCGGCCGCGGCGGCATGGCGGAGGTGCACCGTGGCCGCGACCTCCGGCTGGGCCGCGAGGTCGCCGTGAAGGTGCTGCGGGGCGATCTCGCCCGCGACCCGTCGTCCCAGGTGCGGTTCCGCCGCGAGGCGCAGGCCGCCGCGTCGCTGAACCACCCGGCGATCGTCGCGGTCTACGACACCGGCGAGGACCGCACCAGCACCGGCGCCACCCCCTACATCGTCATGGAGTACGTCGAGGGCGAGACGCTGCGCGACGTGCTGCGCCGGGAGGGGCGACTGCCCCCCGAGCGGGCCATGTCCCTGGCCGCCGACATCTGCGCCGCCCTGGACTTCAGCCACCGCAACGGCATCGTGCACCGCGACGTGAAGCCCGGAAACGTGATGATCACGCCCCAGGGCACCGTCAAGGTGATGGACTTCGGCATCGCCCGGGCGGTCTCGGACTCCGCGGCCACGATGACCTCCACCGCCGCGGTCATCGGCACCGCTCAGTACCTCTCCCCCGAGCAGGCCCGCGGCGAGAGCGTCGACGCCCGCTCCGACGTCTACTCGGCGGGGTGCCTGCTCTACGAGCTGGTCACCGGCACCCCGCCGTTCACCGGCGACTCTCCGGTCGCCGTCGCCTACCAGCACGTGCGGGAGGACCCGCGCACGCCGTCGTCGATCAACCCGGAGATCCCGCCGGAGCTCGACGCCATCCTGCTCAAGGCGATGAGCAAGAACCCGGCCAACCGCTACCAGTCGGCCGCCGACATGCGCGCGGACCTGCTCCGCGCCGTCGCCGGCCAGCGGGTCGAGGCGACGCCGGTGATGAGCGACGCCGAGAAGAC
>JAOPUQ010000280.1 GCA_025963425.1 Modestobacter sp.
GGCGGTCGGTGACGTAGTGCATCCACCGCTCGATCTCGGGCTGGTCGGGGAACCGCTGGCTCCAGCTCCAGTCCTTGTAGAGGTCCTCGGAGAACAGGTACTGGTAGATGTAGGCCTCGGAGTCGAAGCGGGCCCCGGGGTAGCGGTTCCAGAACCAGGTCCCACCCACGTCGGCCGCCGCGTCGTAGGCACGCACCCGCAGGCCCTGTTCACGCAGCTGGTGGAGCTGGTACAGGCCGGCCACGCCGGCGCCGATGATCAGGGCGTCGAGCTCGCGGGTCGTAGAGGTGCCGTCGACCTCGGTCGTCGCAACTGCCTCGACTGTCATCTGATGCCCTACCCTTCGATGTGGCCTGGATCACGTCCGGGGTCCATCATCAGCGGTGTCCCACCCGGCCGAGGTGTCCCAGATTGGGACAGTCGGGACGCGGCGGAGGTGGCCATGCACCAGGGGCAGCACGATCCGCTGCGCGTGGCGGCCGCCCGGGCCGAGTTCCTCGAGCGCGGTGTGGCGGGTGCGGCGGGCGTCCGCGACCTGGTTGCGGCGTCCTGGCGGCGGAGCCAGGCGGCGGGGGTCGACGCCGACGAGTACCGGATCAGCTACCACGAGGACGTCGACCTGGACTCCCGGCTCGTCCGGTGCGCGCGTCCGGTCATCGACCGGCTGGCCGGCGAGATGACCGACGTCCCGGTCGCCATCGCGCTGTCCGACGCGCAGGCGCGCATCGTGCACCGGCTGGACTGCTCGACGTCGGTCGGCCGGCTGCTCGACCGTGTCGACTTCATCGCCGGGTTCGACTTCGGCGAGGGGGACGTCGGGACGAACGGGATCGGCACCGTCTTCGAGGCCGGTGCGTCGGTCAGTGTCGTCGGGGCGGAGCACTTCACCGAGGCCCTGGTGAAGTTCGCCTGCACCGGTGCTCCGATCCTCGATCCGGTGACCGGCCGGGCCGAGGGGGTGCTCGACGTGAGCTCGCTCGCCGAGAGCTGGACTCCCCTGATGCACACGCTCGTCAGGCGCGCCGCAGCCGACATCGGCCGCAACCTCCTGCTGGATCGGAGTCAGGCCAAGCAGGCCCTCTTCGAGACGTTCATCAAGGCCGACTCCCGCCCACGACAGGCCGTCATGGCCGTGGGCGACTCGCTCATGGTCAACCAGCGGGCCCAGCAGCTGTTCACCCCCGCCGAGCAGTTCGCGATCCAGCAGCACGCGCTGTTCCTCATGAGCCGCAGGGGCCGGGTGACGGAGTCGTTCGCCCTCGACTCCGGTCGCACGGTCCGGCTGCGCGCCACACGCATCCTCGTCGGCACGGAGGTCGCCGGCATCGTTCTGCTGCTGGCCGATAAGCCCGACCGGCAGCGGCCCGTCGTCCCGGTGCGGCGCGGGAGGACGGCACCGTCGACCGGGGGCGTGGACCGGGAGGCATCCGGCGTCGTCAGCGGCGCACTCCGTCCGGCCGTCTCCGCTGCCGACGGCCGGTCGCCGGGGTGGATCTCCGCAGGCTCGCAGATGGCCGACGCCCTCGGCCGGGGGGAACGCCTGCTGGTCATGGGCGAGCCGAGCACCGGCAAGCGCACCCTCGTCGTGGAGCTGTTCCGCCGGGCCCATCCGGCGGGGCACGTGGCGACGGGCGAGGCGGACCAGCTCGTGTGGGAGGCAGCCGCCCTGCTGCCCGGGACCGCGGTCGCTCCCACCCTCGTCGTCCTGGGCCACATCGACCGGCTCGGTGCCGACGGGGTCGACCGTCTCCGGATGTTCCTCGCGTCGCTCGACCGGAGCCGGCACCTCGTCGCGGCGACCCTGAGCGACGCGAGCGTCGGCGCTGACCTCCCGTTCCAGGCTGCGCTCGGCCTCTTCGAACAGGCGGTGACGCTGCCACCGCTGCGCTTCCGCACGGACGACCTCCCGCTGATCGTCGCGCGCATCCTGTCCGAGCTCGCGCCCGACCGGCGGGTGCGGCTCCGTCCCGAGGTGAGCCGGCTGATCGGCCGCTACGCGTGGCCACGCAACGTCACGCAACTGCGTGAGGCGCTCCACTACGCGCTGCTCAAGCGTCCGGTGGGGGAGATCCAGCCGGAGGACCTGCCCGGCTGGTGCCGGACGAGCGGCACCCGCACGCTGACTCCCATCGAGACGGCGGAACGCGACGCGATCGTCACGGTCCTGCAGCGGTGCGGGGGCAACCGGATGCACACGGCCGAGTCGCTCGGGATGGCGCGCAGCTCGCTCTACCGGAAGATCAAGGCGTACGCGATCACCGACGCGTGACCGACACGTCGTGGGGGCAACGCCCTGGCGTTCCCGGGCCGGCGCGCGGGGCTGCCGGGGCACGGAATCGCTTCGGGCGTGCTTGTCCCTGCCGTGCACCGAGGGGCAGGGTAATTGCCATGACCGAGCGCACCGTGCCGTCCTCGGAACCACCCGTGCTGCTCTTCGACCTCGACGGAACGCTGATCGACAGCGTCTACCAGCACGTCCTGGCCTGGCAGGAAGCGCTCACCGCCTTCGGGATCGAGCTGTCGGTGTGGAAGATCCATCGCCGGATCGGGATGAGCGGCGGGCTGTTCGTCACCGCTCTGCTGCGCGAGACGGGCGGGTCGCTCTCGACCGGGCGGATCCGAGAGCTCAACCTGGCCCACGCCGAGGCCTACGGGCGCCGCCGGGACACCGTCCGCCCGCTCCCTGGAGCCCGGGAGCTGCTCGCCACCCTGACCCGGCAGGAGGTCACCTGGGCCATCGCGACGAGTGGGCTGGCCGTCGCGGCCCGGCCGGCACTGGAGATGCTCGGTCTCTCCGCGGACACCCCGCTGGTCACCAGGGACCAGGTGCGGCACGCCAAGCCCGATCCGGACCTGTTCCTCACCGCCGCGGCGCGGGTCAACGCGGACATCCGCAACGCCGTCGTCGTCGGCGACAGCATCTGGGACCTGCTGGCCGCCCGCCGGGCCGGCGCGCTCGGCGTCGGACTGCTGTCCGGCGGCTACGGCAGCGACGAGCTCGAGCGGGCCGGCGCCTACCGCGTCTACGCCGACCCCGCTGATCTGCTCGGCCACCTCGACGAGATCGGCGTGCGCCAGCAGGAGGACTGGAGCGACGCGCCGCCGGTGGGCTGATCCGTCATCGCGCTCCGCTCCGACATCCGTGCGGCCGTGCGGCGGCCTGCTCACCTACGGACCGTCGATCTGTTCAGCTGAGGTGCTCAGCCACGACGCCTGAACCGCGGACGCCGAGGCGGCTCGACGCTCACGGGTTCCGCAAGCTGCTGAGTCGATCAGGCCGCGCCGTCTGTGTCCCATAGCCGCACCGGCAGCCGGGTCAGTCCGCGCATCAGCATGCTGGCGCGCCAGGTCAGCTCGTCCGGGCCGCCGGCCAGGGCAAGGTCGGGAAAACGGGAGACGAGCGTCCGGAAGGCCACATCGCCCTCCAGCCGTGCCAAAGGGGCCCCCAGGCAGTGGTGGAGCCCGAAGCCGAAGGCCAGGTGACCGACGTCGCGTCGGAGGTCCAGCACGTCGGCGGCCGGGTAGCGGTCCGAATCGCGATTGGCCGACGCCAGGGCGACGAGCACCACTTCGCCGGGCGGGATGGTCGTGCCGCCGATCTCGACCGACTCGGTCGTATGGCGGTACGTGGCCAGGTCGACGGGGCCGTCGAAGCGCAGGAACTCCTCGACCGCCCGAGGCGTCAGATCGGGGTCGGCGCGCAGCTCTGCGAGCCGGGCGGGGTGACGGAGCAGCGCGAACATGCCATTGCCGATGAGGTTGACCGTCGTCTCGTGGCCGGCCACCAGGAGCAGGAACGCCATCGACACGGTCTCATCAGCCGAGAGCCGGTCGGCGTCCTCCGAGGCGGCAACGATCGCGGAGAGCATGTCGTCCGCCGGCCGGGCCCGCTTGTCGGCAACGAGGGCACCGAGGTACTGCGCCATGGCGGCCCCGGCGGCCTCGCGTTCGGCGGCAGCGGCGTCGGACGACAGCAGCGTGTTGGACCACGTGCGAAACGTCGTGCGCTCGGAGTCGGGTACACCCAGCAGGTCGCAGATCACGCTCATCGGCAGCGGGAAGGCGAAGGCATCGAGCAGATCGACCTCTGCGGGGCCGTCGGCCATCTGATCGGCGAGCCCGGCGGCGATCTCCTCGATCCGGGGACGCATGCCGGCAATGGCCCGCATGGTGAAGGCCCGGCTCACCAGCTTGCGCAGCCGGGTGTGGTCAGGGGGGTCGGAGCTCAGCATGTGCCGGCCCAGCTCCTGGGCGAACACGACCCGCTGATCGGGCGGCAGCGGATGCCGGTCCAGCACCTGGGCCAACCCGATCCCGTCCTTGGACAGCCGGGGGTCGGTCAGCGCTTGTCGCGCATCGTCATAGCGGGTCACCAGCCAGACCCGCAGACCCACCGGAGTCCGCGCCCGCGCGACCGGACGCTCTGCACGCAGCCGCGCATACATCCTGTGCGGATCAGCGAAGAAGTCCTCGTCGAGCTCCACCACCGTGTCGGCGGTCCGCGTCATGCGTGACGAATGGCGTTCCATCTCCCGAGGTTCCTCGGGGTCGGCGTTGGACACAATCCCGGGCGCCCGCGGAGGTCTCGCCCTCGTCGACATGGATGACGACAGCCCCGGGACCGCGGACCCGCGGTTGTCGTGACGAGTGTCCGGGGGCGACGTGACACGTAGCTCAGCCGTCACACCCGCGCACGACCGCCGCAGTCACGAAACGCCGCCCCGGGCGTGGTCGGCAGCGGGTGACCATCGGGGCAACTGGTCAACTGCCCGCGTGCGCGTCGGCCAGGACACGGAACCACTCGGAGCGACTCGGCTCGTCCTCGAGCCGCTCGAGCGTGGACCGCTGATCCAGGAAATCAGGATCGTGGTGCCACGTCGCCCAGTCATCGCGACTTCGCCACGTTCCGACGATCACCCGTGTCGAGCTCGCGTCGTCCGGTGTGAGGAGCTGGCCGGAGATCCACCCCGGCCGGTCCCGCGCGGACTCGAAACGTTCCCGGATCGCCGTGTCCCACTCGTCTTCCCCACCGGGCCGCAACCTGATGGTGGTCACCACAGTCATCATCCTGGGCTCCTCGGCCGGACTGTTCATCGATGGTCTCCTGCTGGGGTGCGCGGCGTACTACCTACCCGATCCTGGCCCGTCGGATCGCGGAAACCGAGCGCGGGCGGCCCGACCGGCGACCGGGCACCGGGTGTGCGGAGCGTGGCCAGCACCGCCGATGTGGCCCCTGAGGCGGACGTGCCGACGCCAGAGAATGATGCATACTCGATAGGTATCCGAGGGGGCGGCATGTCGATTCGCCACGGTCTGTTGGCGTTGCTGCAGCGGGAGCCGGCGCACGGCTACCAGTTGCGCGCGGACTTCGAGGCCGGCACCGGGGCCACCTGGCCGCTGAACATCGGGCAGGTCTACTCGACCCTGGGCCGGCTCGAGCGCGATGGCTGTGTGGTCGCCGCCCCGGACAGCGGGGGGAGGGAGAAGGACTACGCGATCACCGACACCGGCCGGGCCGAGCTGCACGCCTGGTTCGCCACGCCGGTGCAGCGCGCGGACCGGCCCCGTGACGAGCTGGCGATCAAGCTGGCGATGGCGCTGGTCGTCCCAGGGGTCGACGTCGCCGCGGTGATCCAGGCGCAGCGGTCGGCGACGCTCACCACATTGCGCGACTGCACCCGCCTCAAGGTCGACGCTCCCGAGCGGCCGACCGACGCCGAGCTCTCGTTCCTGCTCGTGCTGGACTCACTGATCTTCGCTGCCGAAGCCGAAGCGCAGTGGCTGGACCACTGCGAGGCCCGCCTGGCCCTGCATCGCCCGGCCGGCACACCGCTGCCGCGCGTCCCGGCTCCGGATCCGGGCGCGCCGTCGCACACCGGCCAGGTTCCGCAGGGGCGACGCTGAGTCGTGGGTGAGGCGGTCGTGCGGCCGGACGGTGTCGGACGGGACCACGGCTCGGGTCCGACCGCGGTCAGGGCACTGGTCGACGTCTCCCTCGAGGCCGCCGGTCTTCGACCTCCGCCTCCTGCTCGTCCGTTGCTCGGGGCGCTCGTCTTCGGCACCCTCGGCGGCCTACCGCCGGCGATCACGGCCGGCCGCATCCAACCGGCCGATGCCGTGCGTTCGTGACCTGGCCCCGAATCACGCAGTGACCACTCGCTCGATTGGGGAGCGCCCCTCGGCGCGGACCGAGCATCCGACTGCTCCCGCCGGCCGATCGGTCAGCCGCGATCGCACTCGCCGATGGCGGCCGTCACCGGACCGCGCCGGGTGCTCAGGGACCGGGCGACGGTCTCGGCCTCGTGGAACACCCTGAGGACGTTCCCGCCGATCAGCTTGACGCACTCGTCCTCGTCCCAGCCCCGGGCGAGCAGCTCGGCGATCAGCGCGGGATAGCAGG
>JAOPUQ010000281.1 GCA_025963425.1 Modestobacter sp.
GGTGGCTGGAGCTGCCGGTGACCGAGGGCAGCTTGATCGCGCTGAGCACGAAGGTGAACGCCCCGGCCGCGCCGAGCAGCAGCGTGGACTCCGGGTGCTCGCGGACCTCCTTGACCACCGCGCGGGCACCGTGCACCACGAACGGCGCGGCGGCGATCGTCCAGCCCAGCGCGTGCGCGGGCGGCAGGAACCCCTCAGCGATGTGCACCGCTCACCTCCCGCGGGGTGGCCGGGGCCGAAGGCCACGGGGTCTGGGCGGCCGCGGCTGTGAACCGGCTGGCCATCATCGGGGAGCCGGCCCAGTTCAGGTGCAGGTAGCTGGCGTGCACCGAGCCCTGCACGAACCCCTCGGGGCCCTCGGCGTTCCACTGCCAGGCGGGGGTGACACCGGCGCCCGGGTCGGCGGTGGTGCGGTGGAACTCGTGGCCGCGCACGCGGGTGCCGGCCGCCGCGAGCACGCTGTCGGTGAGCGCGACGGCGGCCCGATAGCCCAGGGTCAGCCGGGGGTGCATCGCCGTGGCGGTGTCCAGGACGCCGCACATCGGTTCACCGTCCAGGTTCTGGGAGAGGTACAGCAGCCCCGCGCACTCCGCGGCTACCGGTCCACCGCCCGCGACCAGCGCGGCGATCGCCGTCCGCAGGCCGACGTTCGCGCTGAGTGCGCTGGCGTGCACCTCGGGGAACCCGCCGCCGATGACCAGCGCACGGGTGCCCGTGGGCAGTACGGAGTCGCGCAGCGGGTCGACGGGAACCACCTCGGCGCCGGCGGCGGTGAGCAGCTCGGTCGTCTCGGCGTAGCCGAACGTGAAGGCATCCCCACCGGCGACCGCGACCACCGGGCGGCCGGGCACCGGGGCGACCTCGGCGGCCGGGTCCCACGGGGTGTCGTACAGGTCGGGTGCGGTGCGGGCGAGCCGGAGGACGGCGTCCAGGTCGACCGAGGACTCCACCACCGCACCCAGCGCGCGGACCGTGCGCACCGCCTCGGCCGAGCGCTCGGCCGCCGGGACCAGCCCCAGGTGGCGGGAGGGGGTGTGCAGCGCCTCGACGCGGTGCACCGCGCCGAGCACCGGGACGCCGGCCGCGTCCAGCGCCTCGCGCAGGATCGTCTCGTGCCGGTCGCTGCCGACCCGGTTGAGGATGACGCCGCCGAGCCGCACCGAGGGGTCGAAGGTGGCGAAGCCGTGCACCAGCGCGGCGACGCTGCGGGCCTGCGCGGCCGCGTCGACGACCAGCACGACCGGCGCCCGGAGCTGGGTGGCCACCTGGGCGGTGGAGCCGTAGCCGGGTTCGACGCTGGCGTGGGCAGCGCCGTCGAACAGGCCCATCACGCCCTCGACCACCGCGACGTCGGCGGGGGTGGGGGTGAGCGCGCCGCGCAGGAACAGCGGGACGATCCGGTCCTCGCCGACCAGCCAGTTGTCCAGGTTGCGGCCGGGGCGCCCGGCGGCGAGGCCGTGGTAGCCGGGGTCGATGTAGTCGGGGCCCACCTTGTGCGGGCTGACGGTGAGGCCGCGGTCGGTCAGCGCCGCGATCAGGCCGGTGGCGATCGAGGTCTTACCGGCGTTGCTGCTCGGGGCGGCCAGCACGATCCGCGGGATCCGGTGCGCGCTCACGACCGGACCCCCCACCGCGCAGAAATGGCCCTTTCTGCGGTTCGGGTGGTCACCACTCGATCCCCCGCTGGCCCTTCTGGCCGGCGTCCATCGGGTGCTTGACCTTGGTCATCTCGACGACCAGGTCGGCGGCCTCGATCAGCCGGGGGTGGGCGTCGCGCCCGGTGATGACGACGTGCTGGTTGCCCGGCCGGTCGGTGAGCGTCGCGACGACGTCCTCGACGTCCACCCAGCCCCACTTCATCGGATAGGTGAACTCGTCGAGCACGTAGAAGCGGTGCGCCTCGGCGGCCAGGTCGCGTTTGATCTGCGCCCAGCCCTCGGCGGCGTCGGCGGCGTGGTCGGTCTCGGTGCCGGCCCGGCGCGACCAGCTCCACCCCGACCCCATCTTGTGCCAGACGACCGGCCCGCCCTCGCCGGTGGTCTCGTGCAGCCGGCCCAGGGCGGTCAGCGCGTTCTCCTCGCCGACCTTCCACTTGGCGCTCTTCACGAACTGGTAGACCGCGACCGGCCAGCCCTGGTTCCACGCCCGCATCGCCATTCCGAACGCGGCGGTGGACTTGCCCTTCATCTCCCCGGTGTGCACCGCGAGCAGCGGGCGGTTGCGGCGCTGGCGGGTGGTCAGCCCGTCGGCCGGGACGGCGCTCACCAGGCCCTGGGGCACTGGTCCTCCTCGCTGAGGCTCGTCGGCCGAACGCCTCGGGCCGCTGTGCTCACCGGTGAGCTCGCACGCTCGCTCACCTAGGCCGCCTCTCTCGCGCTGCGCACCGTGCCGGCCAGCGACTCGGCGGCCAGCTCCTCCAGGCGCAGCGTCTGCCCCCCGAGGACCGCGCCGAGGCTGCCGGCCAGGCCCAGGCGCACCGGCCCGGACTCGCAGTCGACGACGACGCTCGCCGTCCCGGCCGCGGCGAGCAACCCGGCGGCGCGCCGGGC
>JAOPUQ010000295.1 GCA_025963425.1 Modestobacter sp.
GCCTCGAACTTGTAGCCCAGCCCCCGCACAGTGACAAGTTGGCGGGGGTTGGCCGGGTCGGGCTCGAGCTTGGACCGCAGCCGCTTGACGTGGACGTCGAGGGTCTTGGTGTCCCCCACGTAGTCCGCGCCCCACACCCGGTCGATGAGCTGCCCGCGCGTGAGCACCCGGCCGGCGTTGCGCAGCAGCAGCTCGAGCAGGTCGAACTCCTTCAGCGGCAGCGCCACCGGCTGGCCGTCGACGGCCACCACGTGCCGGTCGACGTCCAGCCGGACCGGGCCGGCCGCGAGCGTGGACTCGACGCTGGGCTCACCCTCGACGCCGCGGCGCAGCACGGCCCGCATCCGGGCGACGAGCTCCCGCGCCGAGTAGGGCTTGGTCACGTAGTCATCGGCGCCGAGCTCCAGCCCGACGACCTTGTCGATCTCGGTGTCCTTGGCGGTCAGCATGATGATCGGCACGGAGCTCTTGGCCCGCAGCGTGCGGCACACCTCGGTCCCGGACAGGCCGGGCAGCATCAGGTCGAGCAGCACGATGTCGGCGCCGGCCCGGTCGAACTCGGCCAGCGCCCCCAGTCCGTCGGCGGCGACCACGGTCTCGTAGCCCTCCCGGCGCAACATGTACGACAGGGCGTCGGAGAAGGACTCCTCGTCCTCCACCACGAGCACTCGGGTCATGACCGTCCTCTCCTCGCGGCCCCGGGAGGACCGTCGTCTCGCGCGGCCCCGGTGGGGCCGGTGTCAGGTGCGCCCGCAATCGCGCCGGCGGCTGCCGACGCGTCGGGCAGGGCGCGGGGGATGCCACGCACCGCGGCGAGCGGCGGCACCGGGGGCCGGTCCTCCCCGCCGTCCTCGACCAGCTGGTCGACGCCGGCGGCCAGCGGGATGCGCAGGGTGAACGTCGAGCCCAGGCCCTCCTCGCTCCACACCGACACCGAGCCGCCGTGGTTGCTGGCCACGTGCTTGACGATCGCCAGACCCAGGCCGGTCCCGCCGGTGGCGCTGGCCCGGGACTGGTCGACCCGGTAGAAGCGCTCGAAGACCCGGGCCCGGTCCGGCCGGGGGATGCCGATGCCGGAGTCGGTCACGGCGATCTCGGCGAACCCCGAGCGGGCCCGCGCACCGACGGCGATCGTCGTCCCGGTGGGGCTGTAGGCGACCGCGTTGGCGAGCAGGTTGGTCAGCGCGGTCTCCAGCTGAGCCTCGACCCCGCGCACGACCAGGCCGGGCTGGGCACCGACGGCCAGGTGGATGTCCTTGGCCGCGGCCGCCGCCCGGGTGCGGTCGACGGCCTCGGCGACCACCGTACCGATGCCCACCGGCACGAGGTCCGGGAGCGGTTCGGCGCCCTGCAGCCGGGAGAGGTCGATCAGCTCGCGCACCAGCCGGGCCAGCCGGTCGGCCTCGTGGCTCATCCGCGCGGCGAAGCGCTGCACCGTCTCGGGGTCGTCGGCGGCGCCGGCGACGGCCTCGGCGAGCAGCGCCAGCGCGCCGACCGGGGTCTTGAGCTCGTGCCCGACGTTGGCCACGAAGTCGCGGCGCACCGCCTCCACCCGCCGCGCCTCGGTGACGTCCTGCAGCACGAGGGCGACCGGACCGGGCCCCAGCGGCGGACCGCTGGCCAGCCGGACCCCGTGCACGCCCACCATCCGCGGCCCTCCGCCGACCAGGTCACCGGGCAGGGCGACGTCGGCCCGGCGGCTGCCGCTGGCCTGCACCGTGCGGGCGACCTCCAGCAGCCCCGGCACGAGCAGCCGGTTGCCGCGGAGGATGCCCAGCGCCCGGGCGGAGGGGTTGGCCACCAGCACCGACTCGTCGGGGTCGAGCAGGACGACCGCGGGGTCCATCAGGTCCAGCAGGCGGCGGCTGAGGGCGGCCTCGCCGTCGTCCCGCTCGTCGCGGGGCCCACCGGCACCGGTGGCGCCGCCCGGCCGGCCCCGGGCACGCCAGAGGAGCCCGGTCAGCAGCACCGCCGATGCCAGCAGCAGGCCGAGCACCAGGCCCACCACGACGGCGACCACGGGGTCCACGAGAACGATGCTAGAGCGCTGCGGGTCGCCCACCAGCCGTCCCGGCCGGCCTCACCCGACGGAGGAGGAACTGTTCACCGCCACGTGCCTGCTCGTTCACCTGCTGGCTGCCTCCTCCCCCGCGCAGGCTGCCTAGGCTCGGTGTCGACGCGCGCCCAGGCGGTCGCGACGAGGCGAGCCGGGCGGGTGGCCGACCGGCGCCCTGCCGGATACGGGCGCGAGCGATGGAGGAACCGTGCGGGAGAGCTACCGCGAGGAACTGCACGACATCAACGACTGCCTGGTCGCCATGACCAACGCCGTCGGCTCGGCGATGAGCACGGCGACCACCGCCCTGCTCGACGCCGACGTGACACTGGCCGACCGGGTGATCGCCGGCGACGAGCACATCGACGCGGTGCGGGCGAGCGTCGACGAGCGCTGCTTCACCCTGCTGGCCCGCCAGCAGCCGGTCGCCAGCGACCTGCGGGCGATCACCACCGCGATGGCCACGGTCGGTGACCTGGAGCGGATGGGCGACCTGGCTCAGCACATCGCCAAGGTGGCCCGGATGCGCTTCCCGGAGCCGGCGGTGCCGCAGGAGGTCCGGCCGATCTTCCTGGAAGCCGGCTACGTCGCGGAGAGCCTGGTGACCAAGGCCGGCGCGATCATCGCCAAGCGCGACGTCGCGGCAGCCCTGGAGCTCGAGGCCGACGACGACATGATGGACCGGCTGCACGCCCAGCTGTTCCGGGAGCTGCTCAGCGAGGACTGGCCGCACGGCATCGAGTCCGCCATCGACATCACCCTGCTGGGCCGGTACTACGAGCGGTTCGCCGACCATGCGGTGAGCGTGGCGCGCCGCGTGGTCTACCTGGTCACCGGCGAGCGGCCGCTGCCGGCAGGTGCCGAGGCCTGAGCCCACGAGGCATAGGAAGCTTTTCACCCGCTTTCGCCCTCGAGATCGGGTGGAAAGCTTCCTATGCCTGGTGGGGGCCTGCTGGGCCGCAGGTCCCTGCCGCTACTTCTTGCCCTGGTTCTTGACCGCCTCGATGGCCGCGGCCGCGGCGTCGGGGTCCAGGTACCGGCCGCCGGGAGTCGTGGGGCGCAGGTCGGCGTCCAGGTCGTAGAGCAGCGGGACGCCGGTGGGGATGTTGAGGCCGACGACCTCCTCGTCGCCCATGCCGTCCAGGTGCTTCACCAGGGCCCGCAGGCTGTTGCCGTGCGCGGCCACCAGCACGGTGGCGCCGCTGCGCAGGTCCGGCACGATCGCGTCGTACCAGTAGGGCAGCATCCGGTCGACGACGTCGGCCAGGCACTCGGTGGCCGGGCGGGCCTCCGGTGGCAGGAACGCGTAGCGCGGGTCGGCGTCCTGGCTGTACTCGCTGCCGGCCTCGATCGGCGGCGGCGGCGTGGCGTAGCTGCGGCGCCAGGTCATGAACTGCTCCTCGCCGTACTCGGCGAGGGTGGCGGCCTTGTCCATGCCCTGCAGTGCGCCGTAGTGCCGCTCGTTGAGCCGCCACGACCGCCGCACCGGGATCCAGTGCCGGTTGGCCGCCGACAGGGCCAGCTCCGCGGTGGTGATCGCCCGGCGCAGCAGCGAGGTGTGCAGCACGTCGGGCAGCAGCCCGTGCTCGGTCAGGAGCTGCCCGCCGCGGGTGGCCTCGGCCCGCCCCTTCTGCGACAGCTCGACGTCCACCCACCCGGTGAACAGGTTGGCCTTGTTCCACTCGCTCTCGCCGTGGCGGAGCAGCACCAGGGTCCCGGTATCGGTCACGGGTGCATCCTGCCCGAGCGGCTCAGCGCGTGAGCAGTGGCCAGACCAGCCACAGCTCGTACAGCGCCGGCGGCAGCACGCCGACCAGCAGCCAGGGGCTCCAGACGGGGCGGGTAGCGCCCCAGCGGGCGGCGGCCACCACGCCCACGCTGCACAGCACGGCGAGGGCGCCCCAGCCGACCACGGCGCCCACCTGGACGACGTACAGCTGGGCGAACACCAGCTCCACGGCGCACAGCAACAGCGGGTAGGCCAGCGCGGAGGCCGCGACGACCCCCATCAGGGCCCGCACCCGGCGCTGCGGCGCGGCACGATCCGACATCGGCTCCACGGTAGCGCCGCGGGGCAGGATCGGGCCATGAGCGCAACCACCCGCTGGGCCGACGAGCTGGCCGCGTGGGCCATCGACCCGCAGCTGCTGGCCGCCGCACCGGAGTCGCCCTACGGGTTCCCCGCCGGCCTGTTCGGCACCGACCGCGGAGCCGCGGTCACCCACCAGACCGTCGCCGAGGTGCAGCCGGCCAGCGTGCTGGACGTCGGCTGCGGCGGCGGCGCGGCCAGCATCCCGGTGGGCGCCCCGGAGCTGCTCGGGGTGGACGAGTCGGCGGAGCTGCTGGCCCGATTCGCCGCGGCCGCCGGGCCGGGCGCCCGGACCTGGCGCGGGCGCTGGCCGGACGTCGCCGACCAGGTGCCGGCCGCGGATGTCGTGGTCTCGGCCAACGTCGTCTACAACGTCCCGGACATCGCCGCGTTCGTGACCGCGCTGACCCGGCATGCGCGGCGCCGGGTGGTCGTGGAGCTCACCGACGCCCATCCGTGGACGTCGATGGCCGGGCTGTGGCGCCACTTCCACGGCCAGGAACGCCCCGCCGGACCCACCGCGGACCTGTTCGGGTCGGTGCTCGCCGAGCTGGGCGTGAGCGCGCAGTCGCGGACGTGGCCGCGTACCGACCCGTGGCGGGACGCACCCGCCGCGGACGTGCTCGCCTTCACCTGCCGCCGGCTGTGCCTGCCGGCCTCCCGGGACGCCGAGGTGGCCGAGGCCATGGACCGGTTCGCCGACGACCGGCCGCGCACCGGGACGACGTGGTGGTGGCCGGGGACGGCCTGACGGCTCAGGCCGCGCTCTCGGTCCGGGTCCCGTCCCGGCTCTCCGCGCGGGTGGACCGGACGGCGGCCGCGACCACCTCGCCGGCCCGGCGCAGCTGCTCCTCGGTGTGGGTCGCCATGACCGACAGCCGCAGCACGCCCGAGCCCCGCGACACGGCCGGGTAACCGACGGCGTTGGTGTAGACCCCGGCGCGGTGGGCGACACCCCACGCGGCGAGGGTGGCGTCGTCGTCCCCGGTCGGCACGGCCAGGACGGCGCCGCTGCCGGGCACGGGGGCGGCACCGCCCTCGGTGAGCACCCGGCGCAGCAGCTCACCGTGCGAGCGCAGCCGTGCCATCCGCTCCGGCTCGCGGCGCAGCACCCGCAGCGACGCCAGCGCGGCGGCGACCGCGGCGGGGTCGTTGGCGGCGCTGAAGACGTAGGGCAGCGCGCTGGCGCGGATGCCGTCGGCCACCGCCCGGGAGGTCAGCACCGCACCACCCACGCTGGCCAGGGACTTGCTGAAGGCGATCGTCACGGCGTCGACCCGGTCGCTCACGCCGGCCGCCTCGGCCGCGCCCCTGCCGGTCTTCCCGAGCACGCCGAAGCCGTGCGCCTCGTCGACGACCAGCCGCGCCGACCAGCGGTCGCAGACCTCGGCGATCTCGGCCAGCGGCGCGGTCTCCCCGGTCATCGAGTACACCCCGTCGACGATGACGACGACACCCGCGGTGGGGTCCAGCCGCTCCAGCCGGGTGACCAGCGACGCCACGGAGTTGTGCCGGAAGCGCACCACCGTCCCGCGGCTGGCAGCGGCTGCGGCGTGCACGCTGGCGTGTGCGTGGGCGTCGACGAGCAGCACGTCCCCGGGGGCGCAGGTCGTGGACAGCATCGCCAGGTTGGCGTTGATGCCCGAGGAGGTGAGCACCGCGGCCTCGGTCCCGGCGTGGTCGGCGAGCTCCTCCTCCAGCGTCAGGTGCAGCCGGGTCGTGCCGTTGAGCACGCGGCTGCCCGAGGAGCTGGTGCCGTAACGGTGCAGCGCGGCCACGGCGGCCTGGACCACCTCGGCGTTCCCGGCCAGGCCGAGGTAGTTGTTGCTGCCCAGGTTGATCCGGGTGCGACCGTCGGCGAACAGCGTCTCCGGCAGCGGGGCGCCGGCCGCGGGCACCGCGTGCGTGGCCACCCCGGCCCGGACGTACCGCCGGAACGCCTCGGCTCGGCTGTTGCCCACCTGTGGGTCGAAGGGGTCCCGGCGGCCGGCCGGGGGCTGCGGCGACGGGACCGGGCGGATCGTGCGGCCCTCGGGCACGGCGACTCCCTCCTGCGGGCGCGACGATCGCGGCCACTCACCGTGCAGCTTGAGTCCCTCACGCTGCGTGGTCAATGCGCCGACGCTAGTTCTGCCGAGGGTCACCCGGGCAGGTGTGGGCGGGTCATGGAGCGGCGCAGCGGGACGTCGCGGGTTCACCGGCGACCCGCGGGTGTCACCCGGTCAGGGGCGGGAGGGCTCGACCTCGGGCCGGCCGGCGGGGGCGACCACGGCGCCGGACGGGCGCCGACGGCCGGGCATCCACACCAGGACGACGACCGCGGCGACCAGCGCGGCCGCCACGGTGCCCAGCGCGGTGACGTGCATGGCGCCGACGAAGGCCTCCTGGGCCGGGGCGACGACGTCGGCGGCCGCCCTGGCCACCTCGGGGTCCCCGCCCTGCGCCTGCTGCACCGCCCCGAGGGTCGCCACGATCGACTCGCTGGCGTCGTCCCGCACCCCGGCCGGCAGACCGTCCACGGTGTCGCCGAGCCGGGCGGCGTAGGCGGAGGCCATCACCGAGCCGAGGATGGCCACGCCCAGCGCACCGCCCACCTGACGGACGGAGTTGTTCACCGCGGCGCCGGCGCCGGCCTTCTCCCGCGGCACCACGGCCATGATCGCCTCGGTGGCCGGGGCCAGCACCAGCCCCATCCCGCACCCCTGCACGGCGAGGTCGGTCAGCACCAGCCACAGCGGGGCGGTCTGGTCGAGCAGCTGGATGCCGGCGAAGGAGGCCGCCATGAACAGGAAGCCGGCGGCGACCACGATCTTGGGCCCCAGCCGCGCGGAGAGCCGGGAGCTCTGCGGGGCCATGACCGCCATCCCGACGGCCACCGGGATCAACGCCGCACCGCTCTGCAAGGGCGAGTA
>JAOPUQ010000320.1 GCA_025963425.1 Modestobacter sp.
CCTGGCGCAGCCGCTCGGCGCCGTAGAGCCCGGCCTCGATCCGCTTGGCGAGGTCGACCTCCTCCTCGGCGGTGAGCAGCGCGACCTTGCCGATCTGCTTGAGGTAGGCCCGGACGGAGTCGGCCGAGGCGGTGAGCTCGGCGTCCTTGCGGGCCTGCCGCAGCGCCTCGGACTCCTCCTCGTCGTCCCACTCGAACTCCGGGCCCTCGCCCTCGGCCTTGTCGCCGTCGGTGGCGTCGGCGACGGCGACGCCGTCCTTGCCGGTGACGACGGTCTCGTCCAGCTTCAGGCCCTGGGACCCGGCGTCGACGACGGCCACGGCGCTGCCGTCGGTGGCGACGGCGGTGAGCACGGTGCCCTCACCCGTCCCGGGGGAGGGGCTGATGCTCGGCTTGCGAGCGCCACTGGCCTTCTTCGCGGCGGCGGCCGGGGCCTTCTTGGCCGGGGCCTTCTTCGCGGTGGGGGCCTTGGTGACCGGAGCCGTGGACGGCGACGAGGTGGCCGAACGGGCGGCGACCGTCCTCCGGCTGCTCGGGCTGCTCACGGCGGCTGCTTCCGGTCCTGGCTGGTCGGCGGGCACTCAGGTTCCTTCCCGTACTGCGATGCGTTCCTCGCAGACCGTGTGGTCCGCGGGCAGCGGCCCCGGCACCCCCTCCGGCGGGGGTCTCCGGCGCCGGTCCCAGCCCGGTGTTTCACCGGGCGGGGGGCGGGGGATGACCTGCTGGCTGGGGGCGGTGCGAGGCGGGGCTCCTCCATTGTAACGACGCCGACGCGCCGGTCCACCGATTCCGGTCCGACCCGTCCGAGTGGACCTCCTTCGCAGGTCAGTCGGGGTGTCCCGGGCTCACTGCCCGATGCGCTGCTCGGCGGCCAGTGCGGCACCCACGATCCCGGCGTCGTTCAGCAGTTCCGCGGGCACCACCCGGGTGCGCGTGGACAGCAGCGGGACCCACTTGTGCGCCTTCTTGCTCACCCCGCCGCCGACGATGATCAGGTCCGGCCACAGGCCCCGCTCCAGCGTGTCCAGGTAGCGGTCGACCCGCCCGGCCCAGTCCGGATAGCTCAGATCCTCCCGCTCCCGGGCCGCGGCCGACGCTCTGACCTCGCCGTCCTCGCCGTCGACCTCGATGTGCCCCAGCTCGGTGTTGGGCACCAGCTGGCCGTCGATGAACAGCGCGCTGCCGATGCCGGTGCCGAAGGTCAGCATCAGCACCAGGCCGCGCTGGCCCTTGCCGGCGCCGTAGGCCATCTCGGCCAGCCCGGCGGCGTCGGCGTCGTTGAGCGTCTGCACCGTGCCGGGGATGACGGCCTCGAGGCCGGCTGCCACGTCGGTGCCGATCCAGCTGTGGTCCATGTTGGCGGCGGTGAACGCCACGCCGCTCTTCATCACCCCGGGGTAGGTGACACCGATCCGCCCCTCCCAGCCGAACGTCCCGACGATGTCGGAGACCACGCCGTAGACCGGGTCGGGGAGCGCCGGTTGCGGGGTGGGGATGCGTACCCGTTCCCCGACCAGCTCGCCCTTGTCCAGGTCGACCACGCAGCCCTTGATGCCGCTGCCACCGATGTCCACTCCGAAGCCCCGCACGGGGGTGAGGCTAGTGACAGGTCCGGCGATCGCCGCAGGACTCCATCGCGCGGCTCCGGCAGGATCGCTCGACGTGATGACGTCGACGGTCGCCGCACCGGACCTGCCCACCCAGTTGCTCGAGCTCGCCAGGGCCACCGCCGAGGAGGCCGCGGTGCTCGTGGGCGCCGGCCGGAGCACCGCCGCCCAGCAGGTGGACACCAAGTCCAGCCCGGTCGACGTGGTCACCGCCGTGGACACCGCGAGCGAGGAGCTGATCGTCAGCCGGCTGCTGGCCGCCCGGCCCGAGGACGGCGTGCTGGGTGAGGAGGGCGCCGCCCGCGAGGGCAGCAGCGGCGTCCGCTGGGTGGTCGACCCCATCGACGGGACGGTGAACTTCCTCTATGGGCTGCCCGCCTACGCCGTCTCCATCGCCGCCGAGGTCGACGGCCGGACCGAGGCCGGCGTCGTCCTCAACGTGGCGACCGGGGAGCTGTTCACCGCCGCCCGCGGTCGCGGTGCCTGGCTGACCTCGCCCGGTGCGGCGGCCCTGCCGCTGCACGGCAGCGCGCCGGTCAGCCTGGAGCAGACCCTGGTGGCCACCGGGTTCGGCTACCGGGTGGAGCAGCGCCGGCTGCAGGGCGCGGTGGTCGCCGAGTTGCTGACCGAGGTCCGGGACATCCGGCGCTACGGCTGCGCGTCCCTGGACCTGTGTGCCGTGGCCGCCGGCCGCGTCGACGCCTACTACGAGCTGGACCTCAAGCCCTGGGACCACGCCGCCGGGGCGCTGGTCGCTGCCGAGGCGGGGCTGGTCGTCACGGGCACCGAGGGCCGGCCCTTCGCCGCCCCCATGGCGGTCGCGGCCGCACCGAGCATCGCCAGGCCGCTGGTGGAGCTGCTGGAGCGGTTGCACGCCGGCCGCTGAGCGCAACCGTCCCACCCGACCGGGCGGCGGCCGCCCGGCCTGCTGACCCCGCTGGGTCAGCAGGCCGCCTCGGCGCTGGCGACGGGCGCCAGGGCGGCCGCGACCTCGGCGGGGGTGGCGAGCTGCGTGAACTCCGGCCCCAGGACGAGGTCGACCAGGCCGGTGGCCCGGGTGTCGGCCCGCTCGGTGGCGCCGGGCAGGAGCAGCTGGACGTACTGGCCGGTCTCGCGGCCGGCCGGTCCGAACCGGACCTCGCCCACACCGGTGACCGCGAACTCCGGGCGGGGGTCGTTCGCGTACTCGTCGACGACGAACCCGCGCGCCTGCAGCTCGGCGGCGACCTCGCCGGCCGCCCCGGCCTTGGCGCCGGCGTTGTAGACGCGCAGGGTCACGTTCTCCGGCGCCAGGGACGGCGGTGCCTCGCTGACCGAGGTACAGGCGGCGGCCTGGGCCTGGTTCATGGCCCGGTCCTGCTGGAGCACGTTCCACCACACGCCGAGCGCGGCCAGGGCCAGCACGAGCAGGAAGATCAGCGCAGGCACCGGCCGCCGGCCACTCCGGGCGCGCGCCGGTGGCCGGTCGCTGGTCTCGCTCAACGCTGCTCTCCGCTCGGAGGGCCCGGTGCCGTCGGCCGCCCGGACGGCGGGACTCGCCGGCGGAGCGCTCGGGACGGGGCCGGGCAGGGGGCCGTGGTGACGCCGCGGACTCTAGCGCCGGGGCCGGGGCCTAGAGCGCACCGTCGTCGAGTGCGGCGCGTCCCCGTTCCACGCAGGGGCCGATCTTCTCGGCGTACCCCGAGGTGTCCTTGCCGGCCATCGCCCCGGCCTTGGACCGGGCCACGATGCCGGCCACGATCGCGGCGAACTTGAAGTAGGCGAAGCCCACGTACCAGTTCAGCGCCGACAGGTCGGTGCCCGTGCCGGCGGCGTACCGCTCGGCCAGCTCCAGCCGGGTCGGGAACCCGGGCAGCGTGGTGACGCCGGAGACCGAGACGCCGCGGTCCTCGCCGGCCTGGGGCCAGTAGACGAACAGCATCCCGAGGTCGGTCAGCGGGTCGCCGAGGGTGGACATCTCCCAGTCCAGCACCGCGCGGACCCGGCCGCGGACCTGAGGGTCGAGCAGGCAGTTGTCCAGGCGGTAGTCGCCGTGGGTGATGCCGGCCCGCTGGGTGACCGGCACCGTCTGGGCCAGCCGGGCGGCGAGGGCGTCCAGGGCGGGCCGGTCGGTGTCCCGGGTGGCGTCCCACTGCTTGGTCCAGCGGCGCACCTGCCGCTCAAGGAAGCCTTCCGGCCGGCCGAAGTCCGACAGTCCCACCGCGGCGGGGTCGACGGCGTGCAGGTCGCCCAGCACGTCGATCAGCCCGTCGGCGATCTCGCGCCGCTGGGCGGGCTCGTCGGCGTAGCCGGGTGGCAGCTCGGTGACCACGTGCACGCCGACCACGCGCTCCATCACGTAGAACGGAGCGCCCAGGACGGCGACGTCGGTGCACAGGTGGAGCGTGCGCGGCACCGGGACCGGCGTCCCGGCGAGGGCGGAGATGACCTTGTGCTCGCGGACCATGTCGTGCGCGGTGGCCAGCACGGCGCCGGTCGGCGGGCGCCGGAGGATGACCGCGTCGTCGGCCGACCCGCCCTCGGGGGTCACCACGTAGGTGAGGTTCGACATACCCGCGGCGATCAGCTCGACGGAGACCGAGCGCCACCGCTCGTCGCCCAGCGCACCGGCCAGATAGGGCCCCACGACGTCCGGATCAGCACCCACGGTGGTCGTCACGGCGGCAGGGTAGCCTCTGGCGCCCTGTGCCCACACACGCACCGAGCGTGGCCCGACGTGTCGACGTCGGGACGCCGGGCACAAACCGGGCGCGGCCCACGTTGGGGGGCTCGCCGGTGTACGACCGCCGGGCGCCAGCCCGGACGTAGCACGCCCCCGATCCTCCGCCGGGAGGGCCGGGCGGGCCCCAGGAGCGGGCCCGGGCGACCCCGGCGACAGACCCCCGGCCGCTGCGGCGGCCGGTCACCGGCCACCGGTCCCTCCAGGACCGGCGGCGAACGAGCGGGCAGTGTCCCGCGATGAGAGAAAGAGAAGGGGCACACCATGGCCACCGACTACGACGCCCCCCGACGCAACGAGGCCGACGAGCTGGGTGAGGACTCCCTGGAGGAGCTCAAGGCCCGCCGGGCCGAGGCGCAGTCCTCCTCGGTCGACGTCGACGAGACCGACTTCAACGAGAACCTCGAGCTGCCGGGCGCCGACCTGTCCAACGAGGAGCTGACCGTCCGGGTGCTGCCCAAGCAGGAGGACGAGTTCACCTGTTCGCGCTGCTTCCTGGTGCACCACCGCACCCGGCTGGCCGCCACCCGTGGCGACCAGCTCGTCTGCCGCGACTGCGCGGCCTGACTCCGCCCAGGCGATGAGCCAGCACCCCGGAACCCCCGGTCCGCCGCGGGACGTGCCAGCACCACGCCCGGTGGGCGGTCCGGCTGCCGGTGAGCCGGCCGCCGGGCCACCGGGCCTGGGTGCGGCCGCGCGGGCGCTGGCCGACGCCGTGGCCGGGCTGCTCGGCCGGGAGTCCGCGGGCAGCGGTTCCGGCAGCGGTACCGGCGCCGCTCCCGGCCGGTCGGCAGCGAGCGTGCTGGCCGACGTGGTCACGGCGGTCGCCGGGGCGGCCCGCTCCCGGGGTGCCAGCAACAGCACCAGGGCCGAGGGCGACCGGTCCGGCCCCGTCGAGGGCGAGACGACCGGGCCGCGCAGCCGGTGGGCGCCCGGCGGGCTGCTGACCGACCTGCTCGACGCCGCCGCGCCCGCGCTGCCCATCCGCGACCGGGAACGGCTGCAGCTGGCCCACCCAGGCGCGACCGAGCAGGAGATCGCCGAGGCGCTGACCGCCCGCGCGGCCCGGTTCACCGGGGCGATCGGTGCGGCCACCGGCGGGCTGGCCGCCGCCCAGTGGTTCGCCCCGCCGTCCCTGGTGGCGGTGCCCCTGGAGCTGGGGGCGCAGACCGTGCTGGTCGCGGCCGTGGAGGTCGTGCTGGTCGGCGAGCTGCACGAGCTGTACCGGCGTCCGGCCCCCGGTGACGCCCGGGAGCGTGCGGTGGCCTACCTGACCAGCTGGAGCACCCAGCGGGCGGTCGGCAGCACCGGCTCCGTCGGGCTGCTGTCCCGGCTGGGGACGGCCGGTGCGCAGGCGCTGCGCCGCCGGGTCACCCGCCGGCTGGCCGGCAGCGCCAGCTCCCTGGCGCCGCTGCTCGTGGGGGCCACGCTGGCCGCCCGGAGCAACCGCAGGGCCACCGTCTTGCTGGCCGAACGGGTGCTGGCCGACCTGCGGACGGGGCTGCCGCCGCGCCGTCCGCCCGGCACACCGGGCTGACGGCGTACGCGCACGCAGGCGTCGCCGGGCGGGCTAGCCTCGCGCCCGTGTCCGCACCGATCCCGCCACCTCCGCCCGGGGCCCAGCTCGACGTGCCCGTGCAGCTGACGTCCGCGCACGGCACCGCCCCGGCCTACGCGCTCCCCGGCGATGCGGGAGCCGACCTCACCCTTGCCGAGGACGTCGAGCTGGCACCGCACGAGCGGGCGCTGGTCGGCACCGGCGTTGCGGTGGCCATCCCGGAGGGCTATGCCGGGTTCGTCCACCCGCGGTCGGGGCTCGCCCACCGGTTGGGCCTGAGCCTGGTCAACGCACCCGGCACCATCGACGCCGGTTACCGCGGCGAGATCAAGGTGAACCTGGTCAACCTCGATCCGACCAGCACCCTCCGCCTGCACCGCGGCGACCGGGTGGCCCAGCTCGTCGTCCAGCCCGTCGTCCGGGCCCGCTTCGTGCCCGTGGCCGAGCTGCCGGTCAGCGACCGGGGCGCGGCCGGGCACGGCTCCACCGGCGGCGCCACGGCCCTGGGCCGTCCCGCCGCCGGCGCTCCCTCCGCCACTATCGCACCCTCCGAAGGACACCCCTGAGATGCCGATCGGCCGCCGACGCAACCGGATCGAGCGCAGCCTCCGCGAGCGGGGCGTCCCGCCGGAGCCCCAGCACCGCGAGCGGGAGGAGCTGCCGACCAGCGGTCCCTGGGACGTCGCCGATGCGCCCCAGGACGGCCTGCCCCGGATCGACCTGGGCTCCCTGCGCGTCCCGGCACTGGCCGGGATGGAACTGCGGGTCGACGTCAACGCCCAGCAGCAGGTCATCGGCGCGACCCTCCGGCTGGGGGAGTCGATGCTCCAGGTCTCGGCCTTCGCCGCGCCGCGGGCCGGGGGCATCTGGGACGACGTCCGCACCGAGCTCGCCCGCAGCGCCAGCGGCCAGGGCGGCCGGCTGGCGGAGGTGACCGGCCCCTTCGGCCCCGAGCTCGCCGGGCAGGTGCTGATCCCCGCCCCGACGCTGCCGGGGCAGCCCGCCGGGAAGCCGACCCACCGGGCCGCCCGGTTCGTCGGGGTCGACGGCCCGCGCTGGTTCCTGCGCGGCATGATCAGCGGCCCGGCCGCGGAGACCCCGGAGCAGGCCGGCGCGCTCGAGGACGCCTTCCGGGCCATCGTCGTCGTCCGCGGTACCCAGCCGATGCCGGTGCGCGACCAGCTGCCGCTCACCCTGCCGCCGCAGGCCGCCGAGCAGATCGCCCGCCAGCAGGCCGCGGCCAAGGCCGCCGAGGGCGGCCCGGGCGCATGACCCCGACGGTCCATCCCTACGGGACCGACCCGGCGCAGTTCCTGGAGCTCTCCCTGCCCGCCGGCGGCGAGCCGGCCCCGGTGGTCGTCGTGCTGCACGCCGGCGGGGGCTGGCCGCGGACCCTGGAGTGCGTGGCGGCCGCCTGCCGGCGGGTGCGCCCGGAGCCGGGCCACGGGTGACGCTGTCCGCCGCGGCCACCGCGGCGGGGGGCCGGGTCGGGGTGGCCGCCCTGCCCGGCGACCACCGGGTGGTGATCGAGCCGGCCGCAGAGGCATGGCAGCTCACGGTCGACTGGCTGCAGGGCCGCCGGACAGCAGCCCCGGACCGCACTACGCTGGGATCGTGACTGAGACCAGCGCCCAGCCTGGAGCTCGTGGCTGGTTGTCCCGCAAGCTGCAGAAGCTGACCGCCGACGACCGGACCATCGACGCGCAGGCACTGCAGTCGGGGGTCGCGACCGCCGGATGCGCGCCGGTGAGCGCCTGCCGCAAGGGGCAGGTCGTGACCGTGACCGGCCGGCTGAAGGCCGTCGTCTACACCCCGCGGGAGACCGTGCCGACGCTGGAGGCCGAGCTGTTCGACGGCTCGGGTTCGGTGACGCTGGTCTGGCTGGGGCGCCGCCGCATCCCGGGCATCGAGCCGGGCCGCACCCTCACCGCCCGCGGGCGCTTCGCCGCCTTCGAGGGGCGTCAGGTCATCTACAACCCCTGGTACGAGCTGAGCGCCGGGTGACGTGCCCCCAGTGACTGCTCGGTGACCGACGCACCAGAGGACCGCACGGTCGCCTTCGACCGGCACGTCGTCCTGGACCAGCTCGGTGGCTGGCGCGGCATGCTCGACGCCACGCTGCCCACGGTCGCCTTCATCGTCGCCAACGCCATCGGTGGGCTGCGCCCGGGCATCTGGGCCGCGCTCGGCGCCGCCGTGCTGGTCTTCCTGATGCGGCTGGTGCGCCGGGAGAGCGTGCAGCAGGGCATCAGCGGGCTGTTCGCCGTCGCCGTCGCGGTGGTCATCGCGGCCAAGTCGGGGGAGGCGCGCGACTTCTTCGCCCTGGGCCTGATCCGCAACGCCGGCACCGGGCTGGTGCTGGTGGCCTCGATCCTCGTCCGCTGGCCCCTGGTCGGCGTCATCGCGGAGTTCCTCGCACCCAGCCACCTCGGGACGATGGCCGCGCACTCGCTGCCGTCGCTGTCGTCGTTGCGGAGCCGGAAGACCCGGCAGGCAGAGACCGCGGAGCCGGCCGCCGCCGGGCCGCCGGAGCCGGACGCCGAGCCCGAGCTGCACTGGCGCCAGGACCGCCGGATGCTGCGCGCCTACACCTGGCTGACCGTGCTGTGGGGCGGGGTGTTCCTGCTCCGCGCGGCCGTCCAGTGGGTGCTGTACCTGCGTGACGACGTCGAACTGCTCGGCACCAGCTCGCTGGTCCTCGGGCTGCCGGTGACCGCGGTCGAACTCGTGGTCACCCTGTGGGTGGTCGCGCGGCTGCACCGCCACCGCTCCGACGCCGCGACGACGGAGCCGGAGGACCGGCCGGGTGGACCCGGCGGCCGGGAGCGCCCGGCCGCCTGACCGGTCGGGTCAGGACCTCCCGTCGGTGCCGAGCATCTGCTGCAGCTCTTCCTCGATGTCGCCGTGGGTGACGAACAGCAGCTCGTCGATGGCCTCCAGCGGCTCGTCGGCCTGCGGGGTGATGACCCGCTCGCCGCGCAGGATGGTGGTGAGCACCGTCTCCCGCGGAAGCACCAGCTCGCGCACCGGCCGGCCCACCCACGCGGTGTCCTCGGCCAGGGTGATCTCGACCAGGTTCGCCGCGCCCTTGCGGAAGCTCATCAGCCGGACCACGTCGCCGACGGTCACCGCCTCCTCGACCAGCGCGGCGAGCACCCGCGGGGTGGAGACAGCGACGTCGACGCCCCAGGCCTCGGTGTAGAGCCACTCGTTGCGGGGGTCCTTGACCCGGGCGACGACGCGGTTGACCGCGAACTCGGTCTTGGCCAGCAACGAGACGACGAGGTTGGCCTTGTCGTCGCCGGTGGCTGCGATGACCACGTCGCAGGTGGCCAGCTGGGCCTCCTCCAGCGAGCTGACCTCGCAGGCGTCGGCCTGCACCCACTCGGCCCCGGGCACGGACTTGGCGCGCACCTTGACGCCGTTCTTCTCGATCAGCATCACCGAGTGGCCGTTGCCCAGCAGCTCCCCGGCGATCGACCGGCCGACCGCACCGGCCCCGACGATGGCGACGCGCATCAGTGCCTCCCCTCCGGGGGGTTCTCGACGACCTTGTGTACCCGGTCGGTGAGCTCGTCGGTGACCGCCACCACGAGGTGGTCACCGGTCTGCAGGACGGTGCCGGGCGTGGGCAGCTGCGCCTCGCCGAAGCGGACCATCCACGAGGCGCGTGCCCCGGAGGCGGACTCGAGCTCGGCCAGCGGCCGGCCCACCCACCCGTCGGTGACGGTGACCCGCATCAGCAGCACCTTGCCGGTGGGCTCGCGCCACAGCTCGCTGACCTTGACCGAGAGCAGCTCGCGCATCAGCCGGTTCACCGTCCAGGGGACGGTGGCCACGCTGGGGATGCCCATCCGCTCGTAGACCTCGGCCCGCTTGGAGTCGTAGATGCGGGCCACGACGTGCTCGACGCCGAAGGTCTCCCGGGCGACCCGGGCGCTGATGATGTTGGAGTTGTCGCCGCTGCTCACCGCGGCGAAGGCCCCCGCGGAGTCGATGCCGGCGGCCAGCAGCGTCTGCCGGTCGAAGCCGAGCCCGGTGATCTGGCGGCCGGCGAACTCCGGGCCCAGCCGGCGGAAGGCCTCGGGGTCCTGGTCGATGACCGCGACGCTGTGCCCGATCTCCTCCAGGCGGCGGGCGATGGCCGATCCGACACGCCCGCAGCCCATCACGACCACGTGCACGTGATCCACCCTGCCCGTTCGCTGGTTGCCTGCTCGATCCGGGTGCGAACACCCGGCCGTACAGCGCGCGAACGTACACCCGGTGCCCCCGTGCCCGGGGGGCCCGGGCCGCCGTTGCCCCGGACGGGTCGGTCGGAGCGACTCCGTGGTGTGACGTCGGTCGTGCGCGGCACACCAGGCCACGTTGCGTCCGTACCATCGCCGCCGTGCCGACCCTGTCCGATCTCGGACAACTACCCAAGCGTCTCGTCCTCGGCCGACCCGTCCGAAGCAACGACGCCGGTGAGTCCCTGCTGCCCAAGCGCCTGGCCCTGCCGATCTTCGCCAGCGACCCGCTGTCCTCCGTCGCCTACGCGACGCAGGAGATCCTGATCGTGCTGAGCCTGGCCGGCACCGCGTTCCTGTTCCTGACGCCCTGGCTGGCCATGTTCGTCGTGCTGCTGCTCACCGTGGTGGTGCTGTCCTACCGCCAGGTGGTGCACGCCTACCCCTCGGGCGGCGGCGACTACGAGGTCGCGATGAAGAACCACGGGCAGTTCGCCGGGCTGGTCGTGGCCAGTGCGCTGCTGACCGACTACGTGCTGACCGTCGCGGTGTCGGTGAGCTCGGGCACCGACAACATCATCTCGGCGCTGCCCGGACTGGCCGAGCACCGGGTGCTCATCGCGGTCGGCCTCGTGGCGCTGCTGGTGGCGGCGAACCTGCGTGGCGTGCGGGAGTCGGGCAAGACCTTCGCCGTCCCGACCTATCTGTTCATCGCCGGCATCATGGTCATGATCGTCACCGGGCTGTTCCGGGACTTCCTCACCGACAACCCGGTCGTCGCCGGGAGCGCCGGGTACGACATCAAGCCGGAGGGCGACTACGCGCAGGTCGCCGGCCTCGCGCTGATCTTCTTCGTGCTGCGGGCCTTCGCCTCGGGGTGCACCGCACTCACCGGGGTCGAGGCGATCGCCAACGGCGTTCCGGCGTTCCGGCCGCCGAAGAGCAAGAACGCGGCGACCACGCTGGCCCTGATGGGCGGGATCGCGGCGACCATGTTCGCCGGGGTCACCGCGCTGGCGCTGCTCTCCGACGTCCGCTACGCCGAGAACGCCTGCGACCTGGTGGGCTTCGCCGACTGCGAGACCGCACCGCAGCCGACCGTCATCGCCCAGGTCGCCGCGGCGACGTTCGGCGGCACGCACTCGATCGGCTTCTTCTACATCCAGGCCGCGACGGCGCTGGTGCTGATCCTGGCGGCGAACACGGCCTTCAACGGCTTCCCGCTGCTGGGCTCGGTGCTCGCGCAGGACCGGTTCATGCCGCGCCAGTTGCACACCCGCGGCGACAAGCTGGTCTACAGCAACGGCATCCTGCTGCTGGCCGGTTTCGCCGTCCTGCTGCTGGTCGCGTTCGACGCCGACTCCACCCAGCTGATCCAGATGTACATCATCGGGGTGTTCACCAGCTTCACGATCGGCCAGTGGGGCATGGTCCGGCACTGGAACCGGGAGCTGCGGGCCGAGAGCGACCCGGTCGCGCGCCGGCGGATGCAGCGGTCCCGGGTGATCAACACCGTCGGCGGGTCGCTGACCACCGTCGTCCTGGTGATCGTGGTCGTCACCAAGTTCGTCACCGGCGCGTGGATCGTCATCTCCGCGATGCCGGTGATCTTCCTGCTGATGCGCGCGATCAACCGGCACTACTCCAACGTGGCCCGCCAGCTGGTGCCCGACAGCGACGCCCGCACCCTGCCCAGCAAGGTGCACGCCGTGGTGCTGGTCTCCAAGGTGCACAAGCCCACGTTGCGGGCGCTGGCGTTCGCCCGCGCCACCCGGCCCGACGTGCTGACCGCGCTGACGGTGAACGTGGACGACGCCGACACCCGCGACCTGCAGGCCGACTGGGAGCGCTACGACATCCCGGTGCCGCTGACCGTGCTGGAGTCGCCGTTCCGGGAGATCACCCGGCCGGTCCTGGACTTCGTCAAGGACATCCGCCGGTCCAGCCCCCGGGAGCTGGTCGTGGTCTTCGTGCCCCAGTACGTCGTCGGGCGCTGGTGGGAGAACCTGCTGCACAACCAGAGCGCGCTGCGGCTGCGCACCCGGCTGCAGTTCCAGCCCGGCGTCATGATCACCTCGGTCCCCTGGCAGCTGGAGAGCTCGGTCGGCCGGGACGGCGACGGCGGCGGGCGCCCGGCACCCGGCGACCTGCGCCGCGGGCTGACCACCGACGTGGAGCAGACCCCCTATGGCTGACGCCGGCGGCGGCTGGGTGGGCCGGCGCTTCGAGGTGACCGTCGGCCCGGTGGCGCACGGGGGGCACTGTGTCTCCCGGCACGAGGGGCGGGTCGTCTTCGTCCGGCACTCGCTGCCCGGGGAGCGCGTCGTCGTGCAGGTCACCGAGGACCGGCACGCGAAGTACTGCCGGGCGGACGCCGTCGAGGTGCTGGAGGCCCACCCCGACCGGGTGGAGCGGCCCTGCCCGTACTCCGGGCCCGGCCGCTGCGGCGGCTGCGACTGGCAGCACGCCGCCCCGGTGCAGCAGCGCCGGCTCAAGGCCGACGTGATCGCCGAGCAGTTCTCCCGGCTGGCCGGCCTGGACGTCGACGTGCCGGTCGAGGAGCTGCCCGGGGGGCCGCTGCGCTGGCGGTCCCGGGCCCGGTTCGCCGTGGACCGCTCCGGCGCCCCCGGCCTGCACCCGCACCGCTCGCGGGAGGTGCTGCCCCTGGACGACTGCCCGATCACCATGGAGCCGGCCGCCGCAGCCGTGCTGAGCAAGCGGTGGCCCGGCTCGGGGGCGGTCGACGTCGCCGTCGACTCCGAGGGCGCGGTGACCACCACGCGGCTGGACCGGCGGGGGCACCCGCAGTCCACCCGGGTCGTGCCCGCGGGGGAGCACCGTGCCGTGGAGGCCTCCGGGTGGGCCGCGCGCCGGGCCTGGGACCGCGACTGGCAGGTCGAGGGCACCGGTTTCTGGCAGGTGCACCCCGGGGCCGCCGACGCCCTGGTGGGCGCGGTCGCCGGGTTCGCCGCGATGGTGAGCGGCGAGACGGTGCTGGACCTCTACGCCGGTGCCGGCCTGTTCGGCGGGTCACTGGCCTCCGCGGTCGGTCCGGCCGGCCGGGTGGTCTGTGTGGAGGCCGACGGCGCCGCGTGCGCGGCCGCGCACGCCAACCTGGCCGACCTCCCGCAGGCCGAGGTGTGGCAGGGCGAGGTGGACGCCGAGGGGATCGCCGGGCTGCTGGAGGACGTGGGCCGCCCGGACGTCGTCGTCCTGGACCCGCCCCGGGCCGGCGCCGGCGCCGCGGTGAGCCAGGCGCTGGCCGCCGCCGGCCCGCGTGCCGTCGTCTACGTGGCCTGCGACCCGGCCTCGCTGGCCCGCGACGTCGGCGCGTTCACCCAGGCCGGCTACCGGCTGGCCGGCCTGCGGGCGTTCGACTGCTTCCCGATGACCGCCCACGTGGAGTGCGTCGCGCTGCTGGTCCCGGCGTAGCAGCCGGGGTCCGCCCGGCGCATCCCGCGCCGGGCTACAGGGTCGGCACCCGCCGTCGCGGCTGCCCGGGTGAGACCGGCGAGGCTGACCGTGTCCAGCTCGAGGGCCGGCCCGGAGAAGGGGGTGGCGAGCACCCCCCACACCCCCGGGGCCAGCCGGTGGTCGGTCACGTCGCTCAACCGACCTCGTCGAAGTACCGCTGGGCGCCGGGGTGCAGCGGCACGGGGCCGGTGTCGGTGGCGGTGTCCACCGAGATGTTCTCCGCCTCGGGGTGGACCCGGGCCAGCTCGTCGAGGTGCTCGAAGATCGCCCGGGTGACGTCCTCGGCGATGTCCGCAGGCATCGCGTCGCTGACCACCAGGAGGTTGGGCACGGAGATGGTCGCGACGTCCTGGCCCAGGCCGTAGGTGTCCGCCGGCACGGTGCCCGCGGTGTAGGCCTCACCGAAGGCGTGCTGCATCTTGGGCAGCTCCTCGTCCAGCGGCAGCATGACCACGTCGTCGCCCATCGAGGTGACCAGGTCGGTGATGCCCCCGGTGGGCAGGCCGCCGGACCAGACGAGCGCGTCGATGGCGCCGTCCTTCATGCCCTGCACGCTCTCCGGCAGCCCCAGCCGCAGCTGGTCGACGTCCCCGGGTGCCAGGTCGTTGACCTCCAGCAGCCGCAGGGCGATCACCTCGGTGCCGGAGTTCGGCGAGCCGGTGGACACCGACTTGCCGGCCAGGTCGGCGATGGAGGAGATCCCGGCATCGGCGCGGACGAACACCTGCGTGATGTTGCTGTAGATGCGGGCCAGTGCCTGGATCGACTGGGCGTCGCCCTCGAAGCCGGCGGTGCCCTCGACGGCGTCGGACGCGGTGTCGGCGAGGGAGAAGCCGATGTCGCTGTCGCCGGCGCAGACCAGCCGGATGTTCTCCGCCGAGGCGTTGGTCGCCTCAGCGGTGGCCTCGACGCCCTCCACGTTGTCGGTCAGCACGCGGGCGATGCCGCCGCCGAGGATGTAGTAGACGCCGGTGGTGTTGCCCGTGGCGATCGAGAGCCGACCGCCGCCGGCCGGCTCGGCGCAACCGGCTCCGCCGGCCCCGGAGTCCGTGCCACCTCCTCCACCGGCCTGGCCGCAGCCGGTCAGGACGAGCGCGACGGCCGAGACGAGCGCCATCAGGACAGGGGTGCGGGTTCTTCTCACGGGGCGGTCTCCTGGCTCGGGCTGGACGGGGACGGGGACGGGAACGGCTCCGGCGCGCGGGGGTGGCGGCGCCGGCCCAGCAGGTGCACGGCCACCGCGAGGACGAGCGCGAGGAGGCCGATCAGCACCGTGGTCGGCTCGAGGTACAGCAGCAGGACGGCGCCGAGGCCGGCCAGCAGCCGTTCGGGGACGGCGGCCGGTCCGAGGAGCCACTTGCCGGTGACCACGGCCAGCGCCGCGACGGCGAGCGCGGACACCGGCGTGACCAGCAGGACCGGGCCCAGCCCGCCCTGGCCGATGAGCCCCTGACCGTTCGGGGTGAGCACGAAGGCCAGCGGCACCAGGAACGCGGGCAGGGTGTACTTCCCCGTCATGATCATCGTCTTGTAGGCGTTGCCGCCGGTGATCGCGGCGGCGGCCACCGCGGCGAGGGCGGTCGGCGGGCTGACCTCGGACAGGACCGCGTAGTAGAAGATGAACATGTAGGCCTCGGGGGTGGCCACGCCCAGCGTCGTCAGTGCCGGGGCGATGATGACCGCGGCGATGATGAACGAGGCCGTGACCGGCACCGCCAGCCCCAGGACCAGGACGGCCACCGCGGCCAGCACGCACGTCACCAGGAGCTGCACGGTGTCGTTGTCGGACACCAGGCCGGCGAGGTCCACGATGATCGAGGACAGGTCCAGGCCGAGCCCGGTCAGGGTCAGCACGGCGACGATCAGCCCGGCCGCGGCGGTGGTGGCGGCCACCGGGAGCACGCCGGTGGCGCCCTTGGCCAGCGCGTCGAACATCCGGCGTGGGGTCATCCGGCGGCGGCGGTCCAGGAACGACAGCAGGAACGCCACCCCGGTGGCGTAGACGACGGCCCGGAACGCCGACTGGTCCAGGGCGAGCAGGCCGACGACCACGAACAGCGAGCTGAAGTGGTAGCCGAAGCGGGCCAGCAGGCGCCAGAAGCTCTGCTGCTCCAGCGGGACGGCGCGGACGCCGAAGCGGCGGGCGTCGAACTCGACGGCCAGGAAGATGCCCAGGTAGTAGAGCAGTGTGGGGATCAGCGCGTAGCCCAGCACCTGCAGGTAGGACACCCGGAGCAGCTCGGCGATGATGAAGGCCGCCGCGCCCAGCGTCGGTGGCGACAGGATCGCGCCGATCCCGGCCGCGGCCAGCACCCCACCGGCGGCCTCCCGGGGGTAGCCGGCGCGTCTGAGGATGGGCCAGGCGACGCTGCCCAGGCTGACCGCGGTGGCCGTGCCGGAACCGGACACCGTGCCCAGCAGGAACCCGGCCAGGGTGACCGTGCGGCCCGGTGCCGACCGGGACCGGCGGAACGCCGCGAAGCTGATGTCGAGGAAGAACTGCCCGGCGCCGGAGTACTCCAGGACGGCGCCGTAGATCGTGAACAGGATGATGTACGTCGCCGCGACGTCCAGGGGCACCCCGAAGATCCCCTCGGTGCCCATCACGAACTGCGACGTCAGCCGGGGGTAGTCGTACCCGCGGTGGCCGATCAGCCAGCCGTTGGGGATCAGGTTGCCGAGGTAGGCGTAGCCGATGAACAGCACGCAGATGACCGGCAGTACCGGGCCCACCGTGCGCCAGGTGGCCAGCAGCACCAGGGCGACCAGCGCCAGCCCGCAGATGACGTCGATGACCAGAGGGGCGAAGCCCCGGGAGATGTAGGCGTCGAAGCCGGCCAGCAACGGCCAGATCGTCACGAACAGCGCCGCGGCGGCCAGTCCCCAGTCCAGCGGGGAAGGGCGTTGCAGTCGCTGGTCCGTGCGGTGCAGCACCGACAGGGCCGGGCGGTAGAGCAGGAACGTCAACGGCAGGACGACGGCCAGGAACACGATCCGGTACTGCAGCGCCGGGACCGGGTTGAACACGTTCCACAGCGCGTACAGCGAGAGCACGACCGCCACGACGCTGACCCCGACCTGCAGCCGGCCGGTCAGCACCCGGGCCGGCTTCTCCGCCTCCGCCTCGGCGGGGACCTCCCCGAGGACGCCGACGCCCACCGGCTCGGCGGCGGCCGGAGCAGTGCCCGGCTCGGGCCGGCCCGGCGCACCGCCGGGGCGCTCGTCCGATCCGCGCACCGACACGGGTGTGGTCCTCCTCACCTTCCTGAGGCGAGACCGTGGCATCATTCGGCACCGTTGCCCAGTGGTGGGCGCGCGGACGTGAGGTGCGTGTCCTGCTCGTTCCTAGGCTGCCTCCCCGTGGACCCAGCACCCCAGGCGGCCGGACCCGAGCTCCGACCGGTGACGCAGGACGACGCCGAGCCGGTCAGCCGCATCTACGCCCACCACGTCGAGCACAGTGTGGCCACCTTCGACACGGTCGCCCCCGGACCGGCGGAGTGGGTGGCCAAGGCCGCCGGCATCACGGCCGCGGGGTGGCCCTTCCTCGTCGCGGTCGACGCCGGTGAGGTGATCGGCTTCGCCTACGTCTCGCCATGGCGGGCCCGGCCGGCCTACGCGCACACCGTCGAGGACACCGTCTACCTGGCGCCGGGCCGGTCGGGCCGGGGCACCGGCCGGGCCCTGCTGACCGAGGTGCTGGCCCGCGCGGCGGCGGCCGGGGCGGAGCAGGTCATCGCGGTCATCGCCGACAGCGGTGACCCGTCGTCGCAGGCGCTGCACCGGGCCCTGGGCTTCACCGAGGCCGGCCGGCTGCGCGCGGTCGGCCGCAAGCACGGCCGACTGCTCGACGTCGTCCTTCTGCAGGCGTCGCTGGGCTGACCGGCTCCCCGGCCCGGACGTCGGGGGCACAGGTCAGACTGGGGCCGTGGACGTCGCACTGCCGCCGGGCTGGCCGGACGAGGTCGCCCCACCGGGGGCTCCGGACTGGGAGCGGACGGCGGTGGCGTGGCTCTACGACCAGGTGCCCCCGGACTACCGGTCGCACGAGGTGCTCCGCCGGTACCCGGTGCTCCTGGCCCGGTTCGCCGCCGACCACCTCGCCGCCGGGCTGGAGGCCGCCCGGGCCGGCTGGCGCACCGTCCGGGTGGAGCTGGCCGACCAGCTGCCGCCGGAGGCAATGGAGGCGGCGATCGCCGCCTACGAGCGGGAGGGGGCCCGGCTGGCCCGGGCCGCGCGCGGGGTCGAGGTGGTCGCCGGGGCGCTGCGCGGCGAACGGTGGGTGCCCCGGTTGTGATGAGGCCCGGCCGGGGTCCGGGTCGCCGTCCGGAGTTCCGGCTCACCGGGGGAGACCGGCCGAACCCGGTTACAGTGGGATCCCCGGCGACCCGTCCCCCTGACAGCCGCCGACGTCGAGAGGACCCAGCCGCGTCGTGTCGTTGCTCCGATCGCTGACCGGTCCCGCCGACCTGCGCGCGCTGCGCCCCGACCAGCTGCCGGTCCTGGCCGCGGAGGTCCGTGACGCACTGGTGAGCAGCGTGGCCAAGACCGGTGGCCACCTCGGCCCCAACCTGGGAGCGGTCGAGCTCACCATCGCCGTGCACCGGGTCTTCGAGTCCCCGCGCGAGCCGATCGTCTTCGACACCGGCCACCAGGCCTACGTGCACAAGCTGCTCACCGGCCGGCTGGCCGGCTTCGAGCAGTTGCGCCAGCGCGGCGGCCTGTCCGGCTACCCGAGCCGGGCCGAGAGCGAGCACGACTGGGTGGAGAACAGCCACGCCTCCACCTCGCTGTCCTACGCCGACGGCCTGGCCAAGGCCTTCGCGGTGCGCGGGGAGAAACGCCCGGTGGTGGCGGTCATCGGTGACGGCGCGCTCACCGGCGGGATGGCCTGGGAGGCGCTGAACAACATCGCCGCGGCCCAGGACCGCCCGGTGGTCATCGTGGTCAACGACAACGGCCGCTCCTACTCGCCGACGATCGGGGGGGTCGCCGACGCGCTGGCCACGCTGCGGCTGCGCCCGGGCTACGAGCAGGCGCTGGACGCCGTCCGGGCCGCCCTGCACCGCGCACCGGTGGTCGGCTCCACGCTGTACGACGCCCTGCACGCGATCAAGAAGGGCCTCAAGGACGTCCTGTCCCCGCAGGGCATGTTCGAGGACCTCGGCATGAAGTACATCGGCCCGGTCGACGGCCACGACGTGGAGATGATGGAGTCCGCCCTGCGCCGGGCCCGCTCCTTCGGCGGCCCGGTGATCGTGCACGCGGTGACCACCAAGGGGTTCGGTTACCCGCCGGCCGAGACCGACACGGTCGACGCCTGGCACTCCACCGGGGTCTTCGAGCCCGACAGCGGGCTGTCCTCGGCCGCCGCCGGCCCGGAGTGGACCGACGTCTTCGCCGACGAGCTGGTGCGCATCGGCACCGAGCGGTCCGACGTGGTGGCCATCACCGCGGCGATGCTGCACCCCACCGGGTTGGCGCCCTTCGCCGAGCGGTTCCCGGAGCGCACCTACGACGTCGGGATCGCCGAGCAGCACGCGCTGACCTCGGCCGCGGGGCTCGCCATGGGCGGCATGCATCCCGTGGTCGCCATCTACTCGACCTTCCTCAACCGGGCCTTCGACCAGCTGCTGATGGACGTCGCGCTGCACGGCCAGCCGGTGACCGTCGTCCTGGACCGGTCCGGGGTCACCGGCTCCGACGGCGCGTCGCACAACGGCATGTGGGACATGTCGATCGCCTCGATCGTGCCCGGCCTGCGGCTGGCCGCCCCGCGGGACGAGGCGACGTTGCGGGAGGCGCTCCGGGAGGCCGTCGAGGTGACCGACGGGCCGACCGTGGTGCGCTTCCCCAAGGGCGCGTTGCCGGTCGAGGTGCCCGCGCTGGAGCGGCGTGGCCCGGCCGACGTGCTGCGCCGCGGTGCGTCCCCGGAGGTGCTGCTGGTCGCCGTCGGGTCGATGGTGCCGATGTGCCTGGCTGCCGCCGAGCGCGTCGCCGACCACGGCATCGAGGTGACCGTCGTGGACCCGCGGTGGGTGCTGCCCGTCGCCGCCGAGCTGGTCACGCTGGCCGAGGAGCACCGGCTGGTCGTCACCGTCGAGGACGGCGGCCGGGCCGGGGGAGTGGGTTCGATGCTCACCCGCGCGCTGCAGGACGCCGACAGCGACGTCCCGGTGCGCACGATGGGCCTGCCCCAGCGGTTCTTCGAGCACGGCAGCCGCGGGCAGGTGCTCGCCGACGCGGGGCTCACCGAGCAGGACGTCGCCCGCCGGGTCGTGGAGTGGGCCGCGCGGCTGGCCGACCGGGCCGCCGACGGTTCGGTCTCGGCCCAGGTCGAGAACGCCCCCGGCCAGCAGCAGTGACCGCCCCGGACCGGCCGGTGGTGATCGCCGCGATCCAGGTGGCGCCCTCCCCACCCGGGACCGCCGACGACCCGCACGCCCACGTGGAGGCGGCCATCAGGGTCATCCAGGCCTCCGGGCTGCGCTCGGAGGTCGGTGCGCTCGGCACCACCCTGGAGGGCGACGCCGACGCGGTCTGGGCGACGCTGCGGGCCGCCCACGAGGCGATGCTGGCCGCCGGTGCCACCAGCGGCATCTCGCACGTCACGATCGCGACGGTCCACCGCACGATGGACAGCCTCACCGCCAAGTTCCGCTGAGCCGGCTCGCCCGAAAGCCCGGTCAGGCCGGGAGCGAGGCCACCCCACGCGGCAGGAACCGGACGCCGCGCACGGCCTCGGCGACCCCCGTCCGGTCCAGGTGTGCGGAGATGCCGCCCAGCCAGAACGGCCAGCCGGCGCCCAGCAGCATGCACAGGTCGATGTCCTGCACCGCCTGCACGACGCCCTCGTCGAGCATCAGCCCGATCTCCTCGGCCAGCGCCCGCTCGGCGTTGGACCGCACCTG